>JAIVGZ010000051.1 GCA_020201335.1 Natronospirales bacterium | reverse complement strand
CTGGTGGTCACGGACATTCGGAGAATTTACAGGAAATACGGCGAATTTTGCTTAACCAGCGGACTTCGCCCAAAATACGCCGTTTCCCACAGCCCGGACCGACGATGAATCTGCACGAATACCAGGCAAAACAACTGTTCACCGAGTACGGCATCACCGTTCCGGGCGGCCAGCCGGCTGCTACGCCGGACGAGGCGGCTGCTGCAGCGCGCTCTCTTGGCGGCGAACGCTGGGTCGTGAAGGCGCAGGTGCACGCGGGCGGTCGCGGCAAGGGTGGCGGGGTAAAGCTCTGCAAATCCCCTGACGAAGTCCACGCTGCGGCAACTGCGATGCTCGGCACGCGCCTGGTCACGCACCAGACGGGTCCCGAAGGGCTTCCGGTACACCTGGTGTACGTCGAGGAAGCGTCGGAAATTGCGCGCGAGCTGTACCTCGGCATGCTGGTAGACCGCGGCTCCGAGAAGGTCGTCGTGATGGCGTCGACCGAGGGCGGGATGGATATCGAAGAGGTCGCCGCGAACACACCGGAGAAGATCCTGTCGGTGCACATCGACCCGGCGGCCGGGCTGCAACCGTACCAGGAGCGCCTGCTCGCGTTCGGCCTCGGGCTTGAAAAGCAGCAGTTCGGCGAATTCGGCGCGCTCCTCGGTGCGTTCTACGACATGTTCGTCGAACGCGACTGCAGCCTCCTCGAGATCAACCCGCTGATCGTCACGAAAAACGGCAACCTGATGCCGCTCGACGGCAAGCTGAACCTGGACGGCAGCGCGCTGTACCGGCAGGGCGAGCTCGCAAAGCTGCACGACCCGACGCAGGAAGACGCCGCAGAGCGCGAAGCCGCGAAGCACGACCTCAACTACGTGACGCTCGACGGCAATATCGCGTGCATGGTCAACGGCGCCGGGCTTGCGATGGCGACGATGGACATCATCAAACTGCACGGCGGCGCGCCAGCGAACTTCCTTGACGTCGGTGGCGGCGCGACGAAAGAGCGCGTCACGGAGGCGTTCAAGCTGATTCTCGCGAACACCGGGGTGAAGGCGATACTCATAAATATTTTCGGCGGTATCGTGCGCTGCGACATGATCGCCGAGGGCATCATCGCCGCGGTAGCGGGTGTCGGCGTGAAGATTCCGGTCGTCGTGCGCCTCGAAGGCACGAATGTCGCGCAGGGTAGGAAGCTGCTCGCCGACACCGACTTCGACATCATCCCGGCGGATGACCTGACAGACGCAGCCAAGAAGGCTGTCGCAGCGGCGGGAAAGGCATGAGCATCCTCGTAGACAAGAACACGCGCGTGATCTGCCAGGGCTTCACCGGCAAGCAGGGCACATTCCATTCCGAGCAGGCGATTGCGTACGGCACAAAGATGGTCGGTGGCGTGACGCCCGGCCGCGGCGGTGAAACGCACCTCGACCTGCCGGTCTTCAATACGGTGCGCGACGCGGTCGCTGCAACCAACGCTGACGCGTCCATGATTTACGTTCCCGCGCCGTTCGCCGCAGATGCGATTCTCGAGGCTGCCGACGCCGGCGTTGCGCTGGTCGTTTGCATCACTGAAGGCATTCCAGTCCTCGACATGGTCAAGGTGAAGGCGGCGCTGCGCGGTTCTGCGACACGGGTCATCGGCCCGAACTGCCCGGGCGTTATCACGCCGGGCGCCTGCAAGATCGGCATCATGCCGGGTCAGATTCACAAGCCGGGCCGGGTAGGCATCGTGTCGCGATCCGGAACGTTGACCTACGAGGCGGTGTTCCAGACCACGAACAACGGGCTCGGCCAGTCGACGTGCGTCGGCATCGGCGGCGACCCGGTCCGCGGCACCGGATTCATTGAAGTGCTGCGCATGTTCAACGATGACCCGGCGACCGACGGCATCATCATGGTCGGCGAAATCGGTGGCACCGACGAGGAAGCCGCCGCCGAGTTCATCCGTACAGGCGTGTCCAAGCCGGTTGTCGCGTACATCGCGGGCGTCACTGCGCCCCCCGGCAAGCGTATGGGCCACGCCGGCGCGATCGTATCCGGCGGCAAAGGCACCGCCGCCGAGAAGTTCGCCGCACTAGAGGCCGCAGGCGTCCATACCGTGCGCTCGCCGGCCGAGATGGGCAGCGCGATGCTCGCGGCGCTCGGCTGATGCGCAGACGGTGCGGGTCGCACTAGCGCAACTCAACCTCACGGTCGGCGACGTCGCCGGCAACGCCGAGCGTGCGGCCGACGCGGCGCGGCGTGCACGCGACGAACTTGGCGCTGACCTCGTCGTCTTCCCCGAGCTGACGCTCACCGGCTATCCGCCGGAGGACTTGCTGCTGTACGCGGGCCTGCGCGCGCAGGTTGAGGACGCGCTGGCGACGCTCGTCGCCGCAGCGGACGGCATCGGCGTGCTCGTCGGTTACCCCGAGTGGGATGGCCCGGCGCTCTATAACGCGGCGGCGCTGGTCGCGAATGGCCGCGTCCTTGCGCGGTACCGCAAGCAGCTGTTGCCCAACTACGCGGTGTTCGACGAGAAGCGCTATTTCACTGCCGCGCACGACACCTGCGTGGTCGAGTTCGCCGGTGCGCGCATTGGCATCACAATTTGCGAGGACCTCTGGCACCCGGAGGTCGCGCGCGACACCGCCGCTGCCGGCGCGGAGGTGTTGCTGAACCTGTCTGCGTCGCCGTTTCAGGTCGGGCGTCAGGAAGTACGCGGCACCCAGGTATTCGCCGACCGCGCGAACGAGACCGGGCTGCCGGTGTTGGTCGTGAACCTCGTCGGCGGTCAGGACGAACTGATGTTCGATGGTGGCTCTCTTGTCGTCACGGCCGATGGCACGGTCGCGGCCAGGCTTGATGCGTTCGCCGACGCGCTGGTCGCGGTGGATTTCGACCGCATCGAGGGCCGTCTGGTGCCGCGTCCCGGCGCTGTGCACACGGAGCAGGGTGTCGAGGAGAGCGTGTGGAACGCGCTGGTCCTCGGTACGCGCGATTACGCGCGCAAGAACGGTTTCACCGATGTTGCGATCGGCCTGTCGGGTGGCATCGACTCGGCGCTCGCGACCGCGATTGCGGTTGACGCGCTGGGTGCCGCGCAGGTGCATACGGTGATGATGCCGTCCCGCCATACTTCGGACATGAGCGTGGAAGACGCCGCCGAGCTCGCGGGCCGCGCCGGCACTGACCACCGCGTTATTTCGATCGAACCGGCTTATGAGGCGCTGCTCGCATCACTGTCTGACAGTTTCGGCGACGCGCCGCACGGCCTTGCCGAACAGAACCTGCAGGCGCGGTGCCGCGGCACGTTGCTGATGGCGCTGTCGAACCGCTTCGGCTGGCTCGTATTGGCGGCCGGCAACAAGAGCGAGCTGGCGGTCGGTTACGCGACGCTATACGGCGACATGGCAGGCGGCTTCGCGCCGCTGAAAGACTTGACCAAAAGTTTGGTTTACCGGCTTGTTGCGTGGCGCAACACGCGCGACCCGCTGATTCCGGCTCGCATCATCGAGCGGCCGCCAAGCGCGGAGCTCGCCCCGGGTCAGGTCGATTCGGATTCGTTGCCGGCGTACGAAGCACTCGACGCAATCATTGTCGATTACATCGAGCAGGACCGCTCGTTCGACGAGCTTTTGGCGTCGGGGCAGCACGACCCGGAGACGCTGCGCAGCGTGGTCGCATTGATTAGAGCGAACGAATACAAGCGGCGGCAGGCGCCGCCGGGTGTGCGTGTGACAGGTCGTGCGTTCGGGCGGGACCGCCGGTACCCGATCACCTCGGGCTACCGCGACTGACCGCCACTGCCACCGATCTATTGTAGGAGCGGATCTGTGATCCGCGATTCCTTAGCCAAGTGGCACCGCGCCCGCCGCACCGCTCGCTCCTATGGGTTCACCGGCTTTTACAGAGCCGGCTGTAACCCATAAGTCGCTTCGCGCTTGCGCCGGGACGCGGCACTCAATGTGGGAGCGGTGCTCCGTGTGGGAGCGGTGCTCCGTGTGGGAGCGGTGCTCCGCACCGCGATGGCAGAGGGTTCTATTTGCTCGCCGCGCCGGGCGCCTGCTTGCTCATAGGGTCGCGCTTATCGAGTGCCATCGAAATGACCCCACTGCCGCCTGTCGCTTGACCCAAATCGCTTCGCAGTGCGCCCGGACGCGTCTCACACCGTGGGAGCGGCCCTCTGGCCTGTGGGAGCGAATCTGTGATTCGCGATTCATTTGGCGTAGGACTGGTTCGCCGCGCCGGGGGAGCGGTGCTCCGCACCGCGATTACGGTCGTCAATTTCTCAAGCGGCGCGTCGCATCCGGATAGTTCAGCGCGACGACGCGCGCGACATCTTCGGCGAGCTCGTCCATGTCGAGCCGCCGGTACGCGTTGTGCAGAATCACCAATCCGTCGACCGCACTTGGCGTCTCGTCGAACTGTTCGACCACGGTGCGGGCGCGGGCAGCTGCTGCGACCCATGCGCCGAGGCGCATGTAGTATTCGGCAACATGGAGCTCGTGACGCGCGAGCTGGTTGCGCAGGAATACCATTCGTTGCGTCGCATCCGGTACATAGCGGCTATCGGGATGGTTCGCGACCAATGTCGCGAAGCTTTGGAAAGACCGGAGCGTGAAAGTGGGGTCGCGCCGTGCAGGATCGATGTTGAACAGCGAATCCATAAAGTTGCGGCTGCGGTCGAAGTTGATCAGCCCGCGCAGGTAGTGCATGTAATCGACATCGTGGTGGCGTGGCTGCTCGCGCAGGAAGCGTTCAGACGCCGCCAGCGCCTGCTCGTGGTTCCCGGCCTTATAATGCGCGTAGACGATTTCGAGCTGGGACTGCTGCGCTTCCTGGCTGAACGGGAAGCGCGATTCGATGCGTTCGAACAATTCGATCGCGGCGGGGAAGTTCTGTGAGCGCAACTGCCGCTGCGCCTGTTCGTAGAGTTCCGGCGCCTGCGTTTGCGTCCGCAGGGCGCGCTCACGGTCGCCGGCGCAACCGGCCAGCAACAGCATGGTGGATATGAAAACGACTAAGACGGCTTGCTTGAGCATGAAACCTCGGACCGGGCACGACTGGGAAAGTTCGGCATTCTACCAGACCGCGCCGGGGCGCCCTTGAGCGCCGTCCGGCGCGAGGGGCTCGTCCCTGCGGAGCAGGGTGGGGCGCGTGCGGACCTGGCGCTCGCGGCTTTGTGGCCGGAATTCTCGCGCTCCCGCATCCAAGGCTGGATTCGGGCCGGCCAGGTGACGGTCGATGGCCGCGTGCTTCGGCCGCGTGACCCTGTGGCGCCGGGCGCCAAGGTGGTGCTGGAGACCACGCTTGAACCCGCCGGCGACGACCAGCCGGAGGCGATCCCACTTGAAGTCGCCTTCGAGGACGACGCGCTGTTGGTGGTGAACAAGCCGGCGGGGCTCGTCGTGCACCCGGGGGCCGGCAACCGCGCTGGCACGCTCGTCAACGCGTTGCTGCACCACGCGCCGGATCTCGTCAATCTCCCGCGCGCAGGCATCGTCCACCGGCTCGACAAGGAAACTTCGGGTCTGCTGGTCGTTGCGCGGACGATTGCCGCGCACACCCGGCTGGTTGAGGCAATGCAGGCGCGCACGATCGAACGCGAATACCGCGCAGTCGTCAGCGGAATCCCAACAGCCGGCGGCACCGTCGATGAGCCGATTGCGCGGCACCCGACCGACCGCACGCGGATGGCCGTTCGACAGGGCGGGCGCGCGGCGGTCACGCACTTCCGGGTACTGGAGAAGTTCCGTGCACACGCGTTGCTCGCGGTGCAGCTCGATACCGGCCGGACGCATCAGATTCGTGTACACCTCGCACACCGACGCTATCCGATAGTCGGCGACCCCGTGTACGGCCGCCGCCAGGTGTTGCCGAAGGGCCCATCGGAGGAACTGATCGAGGCGCTTAGGGCCTTCCGCAGGCAGGCATTGCACGCTTACCGCCTCGCGCTGGTGCACCCGTCGACCGGCGCACAGCTGTCTTTCACGGCTGAGCCGCCGGCCGATTTCAACGCTTTGCTTGATGCGCTGCGTGCGGACGCTGATGGCGCGGCGGCCTGAAACACCCGGCATTGTGCCGGACTGGCCGGCACCGTCACGCGTACACGCGTTCCAGAGCGACCGCGCAAGCGGAGACCTCGAAGCGCTGCGCGAGGCGCTGGACCTCCCGGCTGAACCTTGCTGGCTCACGCAGGTGCACGGTATCGAGGTGGCGCGCCCGGACGCCGGCGAACGCGGCGCAGTCGCCGATGCCGCCGTCACCGCGCAAGCAGGGATAGTGCTCGCAATCCGGACCGCGGATTGCCTTCCGGTACTCCTGTGCGACCGCGCAGGCACGGTCGTCGGCGCCGCGCACGCAGGGTGGCGCGGGATGGCGGCGGGCGTGATTGAGGCAACCGTCGCCGCGATGGCGGTGGAACCGGGTGGAATCATCGCGTGGCTCGGCCCGGCAATCAGCCAGCAGGCGTTCGAGGTCGGCCCGGAAGTGCGCGCGGCGTTCGTGGACTCGGACCCGGGCGCGGAATCCGCGTTCCGGCCGGGTGCCGGCGACCGCCACCACGGCGACCTCGTTGCACTCGCCCGTCGCCGGTTGCACGCAATTGGTATCACCAGTATCAGCGGTGGCGAGTGGTGCACCGCGACCGACGCCGCGCGCTTTTACTGCTACCGCCGTGACGGTGAAACCGGCAGAATGGCCAGCTTGGTCTGGCTCGGATAGCGGAGTCGCGATGCAATTGCTGACTTGGATCATCGTCTTTTGCCTCGTCGGCGGCGTGCTCTCGGCGCTTGCCGCAGCGGCGTTCCTCATGCTCCCCGAGCGGCAGCGCACACGCGTGTTGCCGCACCTCGTCAGCTTCGCGACCGGTGCGCTGCTCGGCGCGGCGTTTCTCGCGTTGCTGCCGCACGCGGTCTCGCATCCTGCGGCGCCGGATTTTCACCTGCTCGGTCTTGCGGTGCTCGGTGGGCTGCTCAGCTTTTTCATGCTCGAGAAGGTGTTGCTGTGGCGCCATTGCCACCACGCCGGCTGCGACGTACACGCGGTGACCGACGACCACCGGAACCGGGCGGCCGGCGCGCTCGTGCTCGTCGGCGACGGCATGCACAACTTTATCGACGGCGTACTGATTGCCGCTGCGTTCCTGGTGGATGTACACCTCGGCATCGTCACAGCGCTGGCGGTGACCGCGCACGAAATCCCGCAAGAGGTCGGTGACCTCGCGATTCTGTTGCACGGTGGTTTCACGCCCACGCGTGCATTCGTGCTCAACGTGCTCGCGAGCCTGACGACGGTCGTGGGCGGCGTGCTCGGCTATTTCGTGCTCGCTGGCGCGGAGCGTCGTAATCTACCTAGGGCACACGCTGCTGCACTAAGGCCTTGAAACGCACGGGTGCAGGCCCCATTTCCTGACCATGCGTGTAGACAAGCTCACCAGCAAGTTCCAGATGGCCCTCGCGGACGCCCAGTCGCTCGCGGTCGGGCGGGACCACCCGTACATCGAGCCGGTCCACGTGCTTTCTGCGCTGCTCGACCAGCAAGGTGGCGGCATCCGGCCGCTGCTCGCAGCGTCGGGCGTTAATGTGAACAAGCTGCGCTCCCAACTCGGCGACGCGCTGGACCGGATGCCGACGGTCGAGGGGAACGCCGGCGATGTCCAGGTTTCACCGGACCTCGGCAAGGTGCTGAATCTGTGCGACAAGCTCGCGCAGAAGCGTGGCGACCAGTACATCCCATCTGAATTGTTCATCCTAGCTGCGCTCGACGCCAAGGGGCCGCTCGCTGGAGTGCTTACCGACGCTGGTGCGGTGCGCGGCGCGTTAGAAAAGTCGATTGACGAGATGCGTGGTGGCGAGACCGTGCAGGACCCGAACGCTGAGGAACAGCGGCAGGCGTTGGAAAAATACACGATCGACCTTACCGAGCGCGCGGAGCAGGGCAAGCTCGACCCGGTGATTGGCCGCGACGAGGAGATCCGCCGCGCGATTCAGGTGCTGCAGCGCCGCACGAAGAACAACCCGGTACTGATCGGCGAGCCAGGCGTAGGCAAGACCGCGATCGTGGAGGGCCTCGCGCAGCGCATCGTCAATGGCGAGGTACCAGAAGGCCTGAAGGGCAAACGCTTGCTGTCGCTCGACATGGGCGCGCTGATTGCCGGCGCGAAATTCCGCGGCGAGTTCGAAGAGCGGCTGAAGGCAGTTCTGAGCGACCTGTCGAAGCAGGAAGGCGGCGTCGTGCTGTTCATTGATGAGCTCCACACGATGGTCGGCGCCGGTAAGGCCGAAGGCTCGATGGATGCCGGCAATATGTTGAAGCCTGCGCTCGCGCGCGGCGAACTGCATTGCGTCGGCGCGACGACGCTCGATGAGTACCGCAAGCACATCGAAAAGGATGCCGCGCTCGAGCGCCGCTTCCAAAAGGTGTTGGTCGACGAGCCCAGCGTCGAGGACACAATCGCCATTCTGCGTGGACTGAAGGAGCGCTACGAGGTCCATCATGGCGTCGACATCACCGACCCGGCGATCGTCGCCGCCGCGACGCTGTCGCACCGTTATATCAGCGACCGCCAACTCCCCGACAAGGCGATTGATTTGATCGACGAGGCGGCGAGCCGGATTCGGATGGAAATCGATTCGAAGCCCGAGCAGATGGACCGGCTGGAGCGCCGCATGATTCAGCTGAAGATTGAGCGCGAGGCGCTAAAGAAGGAATCGGACGAAGCGTCGAAGAAGCGCCTCGCGCAACTCGACGAAGAGCTCGGGCGGCTGGAGCGTGAGTTTGCCGACCTCGACGAGGTGTGGAAGGCGGAAAAGGCGGCAGTGCAGGGCGCGACCAGCGTCAAAGAAGCGCTCGAACGCGCGCGCCTCGACCTCGAGACCGCACACCGTGCCGGTGACCTCGCGCGCATGTCGGAGCTGCAGTACGGGCGCATCCCTGAACTCGAGAAGCAATTAAAGGCCGCCAGCGCGGCGGACACAGGCGAATTCCAGCTGCTGCGCAACCGCGTAACCGAAGAAGAAGTCGCGGAGGTCGTGTCGCGCTGGACCGGCATTCCAGTATCGAAGATGCTCGAGGGCGAGCGCGAAAAGCTGCTACGCATGGAGGAGGGGCTCGGGCAACGCGTCGTCGGCCAGGCCGAGGCGGTTGCCGCGGTATCCAATGCAATCCGGCGCTCGCGCGCCGGACTGTCTGACCCGCGCCGCCCCAACGGATCGTTCCTGTTCCTCGGACCTACTGGCGTCGGCAAGACCGAGCTGACAAAGGCGCTCGCCGGCTTCCTGTTCGACTCGGACGAGGCGCTCGTGCGCATCGATATGAGCGAATTTATGGAAAGGCACTCGGTCGCACGCCTGATTGGCGCGCCGCCCGGCTACGTCGGCTACGAGGAAGGTGGTTACCTCACTGAGGCCGTGCGGCGCCGACCGTACTCGGTGTTGTTGCTCGACGAAATAGAGAAGGCGCACCCGGACGTCTTCAACGTATTGCTTCAGGTGCTGGATGATGGCCGTCTCACCGATGGGCACGGCCGCACGGTCGACTTTCGCAACACAGTGATTGTGATGACCTCGAACATCGGTTCGCACACCATCCAGGAGATGTCGGGCGAGGAGAACTACGCGAAGATGAAGGCGGCGGTGACCGAGCAGCTCGGCCAGCATTTCCGCCCCGAGTTCCTGAACCGCATCGACGACGTGGTTGTGTTCCATACGCTCGACGCTGCGCACATCCGCCGCATCGCCGACCTCCAGCTTGAGTACCTGCGCGCGCGGCTCGGCGAGCGTGACATTCGTCTCGAAGTCACCGAGGCCGCGCTGGACCGGCTTGGCAAGGCGGGCTTCGACCCGGTGTATGGCGCGCGACCGTTACGGCGCGCAATCCAGTCGGAGATTGAAAACCCGCTCGCACAGCGCATCCTGCAAGGTGAGTTCGAGCCGGGCAGCGCGGTACGCATCGACGCCCACGACTTAGGATTCTCGTTTACGCGCGTATAATCGCGCCCCATGGGGACGCGGAATCTGCTCATCGCGTGGGTGCTCGGCTTCTGCGCGCTAACCCTCGTCGCGATGCTGGTGTGGGTCGCAGCGGTCGGGCCGACCGGTAAGGCGCTGCCGTCGGCGCTGGCCGGCATGCTCGCTTCGCCGACGCTGGTCGTCGTGGCTCTGTACCACTTCGTCGTGTATGTCGGGTTGCATGTGCTGCTCGCGGTCGCGTGGGCGTGGCTATGCAGGCCGCTCCTAGGAAAGGCTCAACCGCAAGTTTGCCTGCTCTCGTTCCTGCCCTTGCTGCTCGGTATCCTGCTCTGGAACCGGCGCCTTTTCCCGGATTCCGCATTCGCGGCCGATTTTGAACCCGCTGCTGCTGCAGTTTCAGACGCTCTGCTCTGGGCGATCATAGGGTATGCGCTGCTGGTCACCGCGGCCGGAATTGGCGTGCGCCTGCGCAGCCGGAAGGGCAAGCTGTTTGCCGCAGGCGTTCTCGCGCTGGCGGCGCTGTTCGCGATGGTCGATGCAGGGCTGTTGCGCGCAGGTGCCGCGCTTGAACGTCAGCAACCGGATGTCATCCTGATCGGTGTCGACGGGCTGCGGCCTGACCACGTCGACCCGGTACTCACCCCACACCTGCACGCACTGGTTGCTGGTTCCATGCAATTCGAGCGCGCATGGACGCCGCTCGCGCGCACTTTCCCAGCGTGGGTGTCGCTGCTGACCGGGCGCTACCCGGCCGCGCACGGCGCCGTATTCAATTTGGTGCCACGCGCACAGGTCGACGACCGCGACAGTCTGGCGCACGAATTGGGTGGCCTCGGCTATCACCGCGTACACGCAATCGATGAAACACGCTTCTCGAATATCGACCGCTCCTTCGGCTTCGACGTACAAGTTGGGCCGGCGACCGGGGCGTTCGACTTCCTGCTCAGCGCGGTCGGCGACCTGCCATTGGTAAATCTCGTCGCGAATACGCGCGCAGGGCAGGTACTGTTCCCATACGCGTATGCGAACCGCGCATTGCCGGTCAGCTACCGGCCGGCGACCTTCGATCGTGCGCTCGCTCGTGCGGTGACGCGTACTCATCCGGCGCAACCGCTGTTCCTCGCTGCACATTTCGAGTTACCGCACTGGCCTTACACCTGGGCAGGCTCGCGCGCGTTTCGAGCGGAAGTGCCTGAACATTTGCGCGCGCTTGCGCCTCCGCATTACCACGCGGCCGTTGCGCGCGCCGATGCACAGGTCGGCGCGCTCGTCGCTGAGCTGCAGCGTGCCGGCCGGCTAGAGCACGCGGTGCTCGTGCTGCTGTCCGACCATGGCGAGGCGTTTCTCGGGCTCGATGCGCGCTGGCACGCTTTCGGCACGGATACGGTGATGGAAGTGCACGCCGGACACGGCACGCACGTGCTCAGCGCGGCCCAGAACCGTGTGCTGTTGGCGTTCCGCGGCTACGGCCGATTCGCACGCGGCATGGAAGGTGTAAATTCCGGCACCACGGCATCGCTGGTCGACATCCGGCCGACGCTGCATCAATGGCTCGGGCTTGCGCCGCCGCAGCGACCGTTGGACGGCGTCTCACTGCTCACCATTGGCGGTGTCGATCGCGCGGTTTCGCTCGAGACCGGCTTCTCGCCGCCGAGCGTCGCCGACGGCGCACCGGATGTCGTTGCGCTCGTCGAGCAGAGCGCGCGCTATTACAACGTAGTCGCGGGCGGGCGGCTGGCGCTACGCGACGAGTTGCTCCCGGAGCTGCACGCGGACAAGCAGTACGCGATGGTCGCGGGTGACTGGGCGCTGGCATCGCTTCCCCGCCCCGATGGCACGCGAGACCTCGTGCTCGCGGACCGCTCGCGGATGATGTACTGGAACGTGCGCAGCGGCGGGCTGCCCGAGGCCGCGCCGTATGAGCTGCTTTTCACTGCGTTGTGCGCGGCTGTGCCGGAAGGGTCTGTCGATGGCTGTCTCTGACCGCAGCCAGGTCGTGTTCGTTGCGGCGGGGCTTGTGGTGTTCGCCGCGGGTATCGCATTTCGTAGCTGGGGCGTGCTGTTCGGTACTTTCGACTTCTGGGCCGATGAGGCGTGGTGGGCGACGCTGACCACGCACATCGCGCTTACAGAATCGGGTATCCGTCCGATCGGCTACATGTGGCTGTCGCAGCATCTGGCGGCATTCAACAACCCGGAGCTCACGCTGCGCCTGCCGTCGTACCTTGCGGGCATCGGAACGATGGTGTGCGTATACCTTGCTGCGCGACGGCTGCTGACGCTGCGCGTGCTGGCCCTGCTTGCTCTATGCCTCGTCGCAATGAATCCCAAGCTGGTTGCGTTCGCGAAGGAGTTCAAGCCTTACAGCCTCGAAACCTTCGTGCACAGCGGCTTACTGCTGTGGGCGCTCATCTGTTACCAGCGCCGCCGCATAGGTGTCGCATTTCCGGCCGTCGCGCTCGCCGTGCTGCCGTTCTCCTACAACATCGTGTTCCTGTACCCTGGCCTCGCGCTCGCCATGCTCGCATTGTCACGCATCTGGCACCGCGTGACGCCGCTGCAATGGGCCGGCATCGCATCCGCCGGCCTGCTACTGCTTTTGTTGGTGCACGGCTTCGCGTCGGAAGCGCTCGGCACATCAGAGCGCGCGCAGTTCTGGGGCGACAAGTACGGGGTCTTTCCACCGGCCGATGCGGGCGTGCTGTCGGTCGCCGGCTGGTACCTGCGCAAGACCTGGAACCTGGTAACGATGGCCGGGGGCACGACGGCGGTTGCACAGGTCGCGTTCGGGTTTGCATTCCTCGTCGGGGTGGGCGCGTTGGTCGCGGCGCGCCGGTTTGTGGAACTTGCCCTCCTGGTTGGTCCGCTCGTCTTTGTGCTGCTCGCAAACGGACTCGGCTATTGGCCGTACGGCCCGTTCCGGACGAATATCTTTCTGTTCCCTTACTTCATCCTCGTCGCGTGTTACGGCCTGGACCGACTGGTAACGCACCTTCGCGCGGTCGCCATCGCCGCGGCAGTCATACTGTTCGTATCGATGTTGCCGCTGGAGCCGCAGGCGCTAACGATGAAACACGCCCGCGACTGGGCTCCCGCTCCGCAGCTGACAGAGGTGCTGGACGAAATGCAGGGTCGGCTCGCAGCGGACCCGACACCAGCCGCGAACGTGATCGTCGCTGAGTGGCACGCGTGGCGGCCGCTTGAGTACTACCTCGAACGCAGCCCGCACGGGCGCGACACTTATGCCCGACTGCGCAACGAGGCGACCCTCCTGCAGGAACGGCCCCTGGATGGGGTCGAGCGCCTCGCAGCGCTGGTCGCGGAAGCACGCTGTTCCGGCGCGCCGGGCGCGACCCGCGTCTGGGTCATAGTCGTGAAGCTCGACCGGTTCATCGAGATCGTCGAGCATCCTCAGATAACGGCGTTCGGCGTGCACCAGCGCCGCTTCGCCGAGCACGACCCGCTTTACCATCCGGTACTCATCGAACTGCGTGTACCCGGAGACCGCTGCTGATGACCGGGCTGCGGCCGGCGTTTGTGGTCAACCTCGCGGGCACCGCGTTGTCGTTGCTGGTCGTGGTCGCGCTCGCCCGGCTGCTGGGCACCGACGGGTACGGCATCTATGCGTTCGCGTGGGCACTGGTTTCAATATTGGCCACCCCGGCGCAAGCAGGGCTCCCGATGCTGGTAATGCGCGAGACCGCGCGGGCAGCTGCGACCGGGCAGTACAGCTCCATGCGCGGTATCTGGATATGGTCCGCGCGCGTCACTGCGGTACTTGCGTTGCTTGTTGCGGCGGTCGGGGTGCTCGTGATCGTATTTGGGGGCGAGGCGGTGCGCGGACTGCAGGCGCAGACGATTTTTTGGGCATTAGTGCTCGTTCCGCTTGTCGCGCTCGGAAATATCCGTGGTGCGGCGCTACGGGGATTGCAGCGCGTGGTTGCCGGAAACCTTCCTGAATTCGTGTTGCGCCCGGCTTTGCTGCTGGTGTTGCTCGGCGGCGCTGCAGCGATAGGGCAGGCGCTCACACCGCCGGCCGCGATGGCGATGCACGCCACGGCAGCTGCGGCCGCGTTTGGAGCCGGCGCATGGCTGTTGGCAAAGAGCACGCCCCCGGAGGTGCGGGCAGTCGCGCCCGCGTACGACGGGCAGCGGTGGCTCGCGAGTACCTGGCCGCTGGCGCTCGTCGCCGGGACGCACGTAATCAATCTGCACGCAGACGTACTGATGCTGGGGATCTTCGCACCGGCCAGCGAAGTCGGCGTCTACCGGGTCGCCGCGCAGCTCGCGGTCTTCGCAGCGTTCGGCCTGGCGGCCGTGAACATGGTCGTCGGGCCACGCTTCGCGGACTTGCACGCGCGCGGAGAGACTGCACAGCTGCAACAGCTGGCCTTGCGCAGCGCACGGGCGGTGTTCGCGTTCAGCGCTGCGGTCGTCCTCTGCTTCGCGGTGGCCGGCGCAGGGCTGCTGGAATTTGTGTTTGGCGAGGGCTTCGATCATGCGTACCTGCCGCTGATGATCCTGTTCATCGGGCAGCTCGTGAACGGCGCCGTCGGCAGCGTCGGCTACCTGCTCAACATGACTGGGCATGAGCGCGATACCGCCCGCGGCATCGCCATCGCCGCTGCGGTGAATGTCGCGCTGAACCTCCTGCTGATCCCGCGCTGGGGGATGCACGGCGCAGCCGCCGCGACTGCGGCGTCGATGGTGACGTGGAATGTCTTGTTGTGGAGAGACGTGAAGGCGCGGCTTGGTATAAACAGTTTCGCTTTCGGACTGCGGTGGGCTCGGTGAGGCACCCCAACTTTTTCATTGTAGGCGCGCCGAAGTGCGGCACGACTTCCATTGCGTCGTGGCTCGCGGGCAACGCGGGTGTTTTCATGGCGTCGGTCAAGGAGCCGCACCATTTCAGCGCCGATTTGCGCATCGACAACCGCCCGGTCGCGACGGATGACGCGTACCTTGCGCTGTTCGCAGCGGCCACCGCCGAACACGTGGCAGTCGGCGAGGCTTCGGTGTCGTACCTGTATTCGCGTGACGCGTTGCCGACCATCGTTGCACGCTGGCCTGACGCCCGGTTCATTGTGTGCCTGCGCAATCCGATGGATATGGCCTATTCGCTGCACGGGCAGGCACTCCTCTCCGGCAACGAGGACCTGCGTGATTTCGAGGACGCATGGGATGCACTCGACGACCGCTTGCGCGGCGAACGGATTCCACACCTGTGCCAGGCGCCCTGGACGCTCCAATACGGGCCGGTTTGTTCGCTCGGTGCGCAGCTTGAGTATTGCGCTGGCTGGACCGCCTGAACCGTGCGCCCAGCGACCGGCCACCGCTGGCGCCGAACATGCGCGCGCGCCTGGCCGACTATTTCGCCGACGACATCGGCAAGCTTGAAAGCCTGTTGGACCGCGACCTCACTCATTGGAGACATCCGCATGCGTGACGCGACCGCCGAGTCGACGCCGGTCGATGTGGTGATACCGGTATACGGCGAAGGCCCGCAACTGGCACGCGTGGTCGCGGCACTCCAGCGCCAGGTGCCGCCGGTCGGGCGGATCATCATCTCGCACAGCTCCGACGGCGGCGCGTCGGCTTGGAACCCGGACCTGCCGGGCGTGACAGTCGTCGATTCACCGGTCCGCCTCTATGCGGGCGCCGCACGCAACCGCGGCGCCGAACATTCGGACGCTGAGTGGGTCGCGTTCGTTGATGAAGATGTGATTGTCGATGACGGGTGGCATGCAGCGGTACAGCGCGCGCTTTCGGAGAGCGACGCAGCGTGCGTGCTTGGGTCGATTGGGCACGCCGAAGGCGGGGGTTACTGGGGCATGTCACTGTGGTTCATCGAATTCAGCAGCGTGCATCCTTACATGCCGGGTCGGCCGATCGCCGGCGGCGGTTCGGGCAACATGGTTGTCCGTGCGCATGCGATGCGTGCGATCGGTGGCTTCCCCGAAGCATGGCGGCGCGCGCAGGACACAGTTGTACACGCGCAGCTGCGCGCCGCCGGCTACGCGGTGGTGTTCGACCCGCGACCGGTCGGGCGGCACGTCAACCTGCCGGGCTTCCGCCGCATGCTGCGGCACCTGTATGACACCGGCGTGCACAGCGGGCGGTTGCGTCGCGAGAATCCGGAGGCTCGCGGTGCGGTTGCCGCTCGCGTACCGGTCCTGTCCGTTGGGCTGTGGCTCGCACGACTGGTCCAGATACACGCGCGCGTGTTGGGTGCCGCGAACGGCCCGGTGTGGGTATTGCTGGTGCACACGCCGGGGATCCTGCTCGGCCTGCTGGCGTGGAACGCCGGTTTTACGCGTGAGGTGCTCCGCTTACGCGGGCGTTAACGACGCAGGCTCCGGATTGCGTTGACCTCGCGCAGCACTTCGGTTCGGCGCACCCGTGTGACCTCGTCGAACAGACTCGGGCCGTCAAAGTCGCTCTGGGTGAGCCAGTGGGCTGGCCTGGATACGCACACGCGGCGTAAGCGCTGCTCTGCGCACCAGCGCGCGAAGCGGATGTCGACAAACCCGGCGGCATCCTGCACATAGGCAAGAGGGGGTAAGTCGGTACCAGCGACCAGCACGGTGCCCGTGCCGAGCGCATCGACCTCCCGTGCACGCTGCAACGCTGATTCGAAATGGAACACGCGGCGGCCCCGCGCGCCGCCGCGATACCAGAACCGGTAGTCGACGCCGTGCACGCCCACCACCACGGGTTCGCCGTGCGCCTCTGCGTGCGCCACCATCCTCGTAACGTAGTCCTTGGGGTAAATCAGGTCGTCGTCAATCAGGAAGTGGTACCGCGCTGTGCCGGCAATGTCGGCAAACTTGCCTGCGTCCTTAAGGTCTTGCGCGGGGATAAACGCAGCAATCCGTTCGTCGCCTTGGAGGTATGGTGGTATCGACCCGTAGCCGTTCAAGCAAACCACGATCTTCGGGAACAGGGCGCGCAGGTGCGCGATGTTTGCTGCAAGCAACGCGGTGCGGCCCGGGTAGGTCGCGAGGTGGGCGATGCTGTCAGTCATCGGCGAACAGCCCGGTCGGCAACGAGTTTCGCTCCGTGTGGGGGATGTAAATGACGTTGTCGTCCTCCTGTGCGGCAAGCCGCTGCCGGTCTGCGACCGCCACCAGCGGCGACGGCCGACCCTTTCCGTCACGAAAGTTCCAGGCGGTGTACGCGCCCGTATCCATGATTGCGTCGTGTGCGCCGAGCGGGTCGGTACCGCTGCTGACGGTTCGGCTGACCTCCATGCAGATCACCGGTCGCTGCGAGAGCACTCCGCTTGCACCGGCGAGAACTTGCGCCTCGAAACCCTCTACATCGACCTTCAGCAAGCGCACGCGACCGACGCCGATACCCGCCAGGATTGAATCAAGCGTGTCCACTGCGACCGTCGAAGCGGGTTTGGCATCGGCACCCGGGCTGACCAGCGACGAGCGGCCGATGTTCACCGCCGGGAAGTCGTAAATGGGTGCCGACGCACGCGTAGCGCCTGCGGCAACCTGCAACGCGCGAACGTTATCGCAGCTGTTCAGTATGAGGTGCTCGACCAAGCGCGCGTAGTACACGGGGTGCGGTTCGAGCGCGACCACGCGGCCCGTGCTGCCGACGATGCGCGCCGCGTGCAGGGTCATCAGTCCGAGGTTCGCGCCCACATCGACCACCGCGTCACCCGCCCGCAACACTTGGTCAAACAGCGCGAGCGTCGCCGCCTCATAAGTGCGCGCGTTGTACATCCGGCGCTCCAGTGCATCCGTTGCCGGTCTTAATGAGAGCTGGTATCCGCCACGCATCTGCACCAGTGCTTCAGCGGGGGCAGGCAGCGCGCCGCGCAGCGCGGCGACGAGGCGTTCAAACACGCGCATCGGAGCTTCCAGCGGTGAAGTAGCCAAACGATTGTGCTGCGTACTGCAGCGCGGTGGTAAACAGCACGCCCGGCAGGTAGCGCGTCCGTGCGGCGCGCCGCAGGATTACCAGCGAAGATTTCAGCCGGGCGCGGACAACGCGGTCTCATGTATGACGGTCGCCGCAGGTTCGTACCGAATCGGGATGCCCGCGTGCCGCAGTCGCGCGGCAAGGTCGGTGTCCTCGTTGCCGCTTGCGAGCGCGGCATCGAAGCCGCCCGCCGCGACCAACGCCGCGCGGTCGATTGCGAAGTTCCCGCTGCACAGGTGTGTCGTGTGCCCAGACCCGTCCACTGCCCACATCGTTTCAAACCCAGGGTAGGCGCCACCGGGCAGCCCAAGCCAGCTGATCGAGTCCGCGAGATACCCCTGTCCGAGTGGTATGTGGCTGCCAGCGGTTACCACCTGCGCGGTCTGCTGCCGGATTGGGACCGTCAGCGCCTGCAGCCACCGGTCATCGCGCGGCCTTTCATCGTCGTCGATCCAGGCGATGATTCGGCCTTTTGACGCCTCGATGCCGACGTTGCGGTAGTGGCCAAAGCCCAGGCCGAGTGGCTCTTCATGCACGACTACGCGCGCGTCAGCAGGCAATCGCGCGCGGTCGATACGCCCTGGCGGCTGTGCAATCACCACCACTTCGAACGCACCATCGAAGCGTTGCTCCAGGAGCTGGGCCAGCAGCGGGTACAGCGATTCCCGTACGAGCGACGGGATGACCACCGAAGCGTCCATCAGTCGTCGCGGAGGTCCGCGCGTCGCTGGCGCTCGAGAATCGACTCCAGCAACTGTCGGTTAACCGCGATCAGGTCGGTCACGAGACCAATCATGAAAGCCACGAATCCCATCACGAGGAACGCGCCGCCGATGACCAGCGATTGGATGTGGCCGGCGCCGTCCCCGGTCGCGAAGAAATACAGGAACCGCACCATCGGCACGACACCGATGAGCAGCAGGAAGATGCCGATGTAAAAGAACACGCGCAACGGCTGGTACATCGCGTAAGTGCGGATCATGGTGCTGGCCGAGCGCGCGACGAAATGCGGTACGCTGCGGAACAGCCGGGATTGCCGGGTAACGTCGTTGGTGGCAATCGGCACCGAGGTCATTGCGATTTTCTTGCGCCCGGCCTGTATAACCATCTCGGTCGTGTAGCTGAATTTGGAAACGACATTCAGCTGTAATGCAGCATCCCGGGATATCGCCCGAAAACCGCACACTGCATCTGCGACATCGGCGTCGGCGAGGCGCCTCACGATACCGCTGCCGAGCCACTGCAGGGACTTCTTCAGTGCGGAGAAATGGGCGATCTCGCCTGTCTCCCGGTCGCCGATCACGATGTCTGCGGTGCCGGCGAGAATCGGCGCAATCAACTTTGATACATCCGACCCTGCATATTGGTTGTCGCCGTCGGTGTTCACGATGATGTCAGCGCCCGCGGCGAGCGCAGCATCCAGGCCGATGCGGAACGAAGCGGCCAGGCCGGCGTTCCGGCGGTTGCGCACGATGTGGTGCACGCCTGCTGCCTGCGCGACTTCGACCGTGCGGTCGGTGCTGCCATCGTCCACAACCAACAGTTCGATCTTGTCGACACCGGGGATTGTCGTCGGCAAGTCGGCGATGGTGCGCTCGAGCGTTGCCTCCTCGTTGAGGCACGGTATCTGGATGATGAGCTTCATAGGTCCCCGTCGCTCACAGCGAGATGAACAGTGGCTCTGACGGCGGCACGTGCGCCGGCACCGGCAGGTGCCGACCCAGACGCAGCGTGACCGACGCCGCCATTGATGTAGCCTCGATTGTATGTCGGCCGGCGGCGAGATACACGACATCACCCGGTGCCTGCCGCCTGCCATCCAACACCACCGCTGTGCCTGCATCGAGTGTGTATTCGCCTGCTATCGGCAGCTCGAACTCCACAGCGTCGCCGGCCGCGGTGAGGTCAATCGTCCGCCCCGGCACCCAGAGCGGCCCCCAATGGTGGACGAAGGTGCGCTGCAGAAACTCAAAGTCGGCGCGCAACAGCCGGTGCGGCGACGCCTGCACTTCTTCCCAGTCGAGGTGAAGCTCCAGCCCGATGACGTTCGCCAGCAGGAACGCGGGTGCGTGTTCCCGTACGAGTGCTTCGATAGCGGGGCGGCCGCGCGCGCGGTAACGGGCCAGCACCGATGTGCTCATGAACGGCCCGACGTGCGGGAACGACGCGACCATGCCGCCGCGGTCGATGTAAGGCACCGGCTCCGGGAACATCCGGTGCACCGCAGTGAGCACATCGCGCTGCTGGCTCACCATGTCCTCGGAGTAGACCGATGCGGACAGCGCCGCCTGCATCGTAAGGCCGGCAGCGAGCGCAGCGACCAATGCGGCGGCGGCACGCGGCCGCCGTGCCGCGACAGCCGCTTCCACGCGTGCGACTGCGTAACCGCACGCCAGCGCTGCCACCGGCACAAGCACCACGAAGAAATAAGGGTAGGTATTGCGATACATCAGCAGACTGAGCAGCGGGAGTTGCAGACCGATGAGCAACCACCCGTGCGCGCGCACCTCCCCGCTTGACCGGATGGCCGCCACCAACGCTCCGCCGACCCCGGTGACAAACAGCGTCCAGAACACCCAGTCCGCTCGCAACGTGTTTTGCAGCACCTCGATGCGCGGGTCCAGCCACATCTCAGCGCCCGCAGCAACGGTGCGCGCAGCGACTGACGCCCCGGCCGGCTCCACGGCCGCTGTGTGTAGCAGGTACAACGCTGTGTACGCGACGCCAACGCCAACGCCAAACAGCACGACGCTCGCTCGCTGCCCCGGCCGTGCCGCAGCCAGAACGAGAACCGCCGCCAGCGCCGGCGCGTATACCAATGCCTTCACGGAGACAAGCAACGCGACCGCGTACAGAATGGCGGCGCCTCCCACGGCGGAGCGGCGCGTCGGGTGTACCACCATCAGCGCGAGCGCGGCGACGAACAGAAACGCGATGAGAGGGTCACCCCGTAGCGATTCTCCATGCCGCAGCAGGTATGAGAACGACAGGGTGGCCAATGCCGCGATCCACGCACCCGTTCGCCCGCAGAGCCGCAGTGCAACCAGGAAGACGCCGGCCGTCGTACCGACGCGCAGTACAAATGCCGCCAGGCGCCCGGCCAGCACCTGGTCAACCTCCGTGCCCGGAACCGAAGTCAGCCAGCCGAACAGGTGGATGTGGAAAGTCTGGAACGCGGTTGTGAGCGCACCGCGCTGGTACGCGTAGACCTTCGACAGGTACAGGAACTCGTCCCAGTTGACGTTGATGCGCCACAGCAGCACCAGCTTGGCGCCCAGTAACGCCAGGCAGCATAGAGCGATGAACAGGTGGTGGGCGGTCAGGCGCACGCGGCAATACTACCGGGTTTGACGCTGTGCGGGCACGGCGGTAGCGTGTGCGGATGAACCTCAAAGCGAAAGCAATCCCGATTGTCTGCGCCGTACTCGTCGCTGCTGCGGCGTGCGATGCGGAAACCGACACCCACACCCACAGCTCCAGCCACCACGAATTCAGCGTGCAAACCGTAGTGGAGGGGCTTGAGCGCCCGTGGGGCGTCGCATTCCTGCCCGGCGGCGACATGCTGGTAACCGAGCGGGCCGGTCGCCTGCGCCTGGTGCGCGGCGGACAACTCGTCGACGAGCCGGTGAGCGGCCTGCCGGACATCCATGTCGAGCGGCAGGGCGGTTTGCTCGACGTCGTGCTGCACCCTGGTTTCGCGGAGAACCGTTTCGTTTACCTGACTTACGCGAAGCTCTGCGCTGACGGCGAGCGCAATACGACTGCGGTCGGGCGTGGCCGATGGGCCGATGATAGCTTGACCGAGTTCTCCGAGCTTTACGCCGCGGATGCCTGCGCAAAAAGCGGCCACCACTTTGGTTCAAGGTTGGTATTCGACGGCAATGGATACATGTTCATGTCCGTCGGTGACCGTGGCGACATGCCGCGCGCACAGGACCCGACCGACAACGCGGGCAACACGCTGCGGCTGCACGACGACGGGCGGATCCCGGCCGACAACCCGTTCGCGGATTCGGCGCGCGGCCACGCTGCCGTTTGGAGCTACGGCAACCGCAACATCCAGGGTATGGCGCGCAATCCGGCGAACGGCGAGTTGTGGGCGAACGAACACGGCGCACGGGGCGGTGACGAGATCAACGTAATCGAGCCGGGTGTCAACTACGGTTGGCCAGCCGCGACACTCGGCGTCAATTACGACGGCTCTACGATCAGCGAACGCAGCCACGAAGAAGTCGGCGCGGTGATGCCGATACACCAGTGGACACCGTCAATCGCGCCGAGCGGCATGGCGTTCTACACCGGCGACCGTTTCCAGGGGTGGCGTGGCGATGTATTCGTCGGCGCGCTGTCGCACGAGCACCTGGCGCGGCTGCGCTTCGACGGTCACCGACTGGTCGAACAGGAACGGCTGCTGGAAGGTATCGGGCGCGTCAGGGACGTGCGGCAGGGTCCCGACGGATTCCTTTACCTGCTGATCGATGCGGCGGACGGCCGCTTACTACGGCTCGAGCCCGCCGGGGCCCGCTGATCAGATTAGGATCGTCTCGCTGCTGCCAGCATCACCAGTGGGCGCAGCTTGTTGTTCGGGTCCGTGCTCATGACGACGCCGATATCACCGGTGGACAGCTCGACAACGCTGCCAATCGGGTAGATGCCGATGCAGCGGATGAACTCCTCCATCAGCTTCTTGCCGAATTCGCCTGGGGCAATCTGGTACAACGCCTTCAGCGCCTCGTGCGCAGGCAGCCCGGCGTGGTACACCCGGTCCGAGGTGATCGCGTCGTACACATCCGCAATCGCAACCATCAACACGGCGGTCGAGACCTGGTCGCCCTTCAATCCATCCGGGTAGCCACGGCCGCTCACGCGCTCGTGGTGGTACCGGATGATCTGCAGCGCCTGCTCCGGAATGGAGTTGGTCTCCTTCATCATCTGATACCCATCGACCGGGTGCTTCTTGATGATCTCGAACTCTTCGGTCGTCAGCTTGCCGGGCTTGTTCAGGATCTCCGGCGGCGTCTGCATCTTGCCGACGTCGTGCAGCAGCGCCCCGAGCCCGATCAGTTTCAATTGGTCTTTGGTGAATCCGAGGTGCTTGCCGAACACGATGGAAAGCACCGACACGTTCACGCAGTGCTGCGCGGTGTATTCGTGGACGTTCTTCAGGTTGGTCAGCCAGAGCGCCGTATCGGCGTCCTCGGCGATCGTTTCAACGAGTTCGTGTACCACGGCTTTCGCGGTATCGGTGTCTACCGAGAAGCCAAGCCGGATCTCCTCAAACAACTTGTTGATGTAAGAGCGCGTGCGCGTGCGCGTTTCGGCGGCGCGCGTGATTTCCTTCTCGAAGCTCAGCTTCTGCTCATCCGCAGACAGCTTGTGCCACTCGGAGCGGGTGACGCGGACGCTGGCAGACGGGCGTACTTCTATCGAACGCCGCAGCGTGCGGTCCTCGTACTCGGATTTGTCCTCGTCGACGAACACGAACTTGCAGAGCTCCTGCAGTTTCGCGAGTTCTTCGGCGGAGGAAATTACGAAGCCCTGGAAAAGGAACGGACTGTCCGTCCATGACCGGTCGAGGCGCGCGACATACATGCCGAGCTCCAGGTCTTCCGCATTGACCTTACGTTGCATTACAGTTTTCAAGAAAGCTCCCCCACTGCCAGACGGACATTATTATGCCCAGCGCGACCATTCTCAAGTACAAGCGTGTTACAGGTCCGATAACGCACTGACCTGCGTCATTTCTTGTCTCTAATTGGACCGAATAGGGCCTGCCGCCCCATGCGCGGCCTTTTTCGCTATAGTCGCCCCATGCTGTCCTGGGTACCATTGCGCCCGCCGCACGCCCGCCACATCCTGCGGGTCGCCATCGCGATTGTCTTTCTGAGCCATGGCCTCACGCGAGCGTATATGGACCGCGTAGTGCCTTTCGGCGTTTTCCTGGATGCGCAAGGATTTCCTTACGGCATCGCATGGGCTTGGGGCGTGACGCTGCTCGAGATCGTCGGCGGCGTGCTGTTGTTGGCGAACACCTGCGTGCGCCCGCTCGCGATTCTCTACACGGTGCAGATGTTGTTCGGAATCTGGCTGGTCCACCTGGCGAATGGATGGTTCGTTGTCGGACATGGCCGGGACGGCGTCGAATACAGTTTCTTGATTATCGCTGCATGCGTCGCGCTCTTCGCGAGCGCAAATACTGTTGTTCGTCGGCTGTGGGCTGCTACTCGCCGCAGTCATGCTGTGCTTCGCCGAGCTCAGCACCTACTTCCGCAGCACCGGTGGCCCAATCCTGTACACGCGCACCGCGTTCGGGCCGCTGGCCGGATTCGAAACGGGCTGGGCATTCTATGTCGCGCGTGTGACGGCGTTCGCTGCGAACCTCAACCTGTTGATTGCGTCGATCGGTTTCTTCTGGCCCGGTGCTGAGCAGGGTGCAATCAAGGTTGCGTTGATTGCGCTGGTTGTCGGCTTGCTGGCTTGGGTGAATGTCGTCGGCGTGCGCGCAGCGATGCGCTCGATCAGTGTACTGACCATCCTGAAGTTCCTGCCGCTCGTGCTGCTCGCGCTGTTCGGCTTGTCGTACCTACCGGCGCATTTCGCGACTGCGGCGACGGCGCTGCCGGACATTGGTGCCGTGGGCACTGCTGCGCTGCTGGTGATTTACGCGTTCGTCGGTTGGGAAGCGGCCGTCGTACCGGCGGGCGAAACGCGGGAGCCGCAGCGCGACATGCCGCGCGGCCTGTTCTGGGCGCTCGGGGTCGTGACGCTGCTGTATGTGGTCGTTCAGGCAGTGAGCATCGCGGTGCACCCAGACCTCGCAACTTCGGAGCGCGCCCTCGTCGAAGTCGGAGGGATCCTGTTCGGACCGGCCGGAGCGCTGCTGCTGACCGTCGGCGTCGTCGTCTCTGTCGGCGGCAACATCGCGTCAACCGTCGTTACCGCGCCGAGGCTGACTTACGCACTCGCGCGCGACGGTACCCTGCCGGCGTGGCTCGGCGAAGTACACCCGCGCTTCCGTACGCCTGTGAATTCGATTTTATTCTTCGCGGTGCTCGCGTTTGCACTAGCGGTGTATGGCTCTTTCCTGTGGCTCGCAGCCATGAGTGCGCTGGTGCGGGTCCTCATATACATGGCCTGCATCGCGTCGATGCCCCGGCTGCGGCGTCAGTTCGGTGCCGAAGCTTCCAGTTTCCGGATGCCCGGCGGATGGACGATTCCGGCTGGTGCATTCCTGGTGTGCGGGCTTCTGCTCGTAAAGGTTAGCGTTAGCGCGGTGGCCGTGACCGCATCGTTCCTCGCCGTCGGTGCGGTGATTTATTGGCTGATGCGCCGCCGCTGATGTGCGCCACGCGGTGGCTCGTGGTCGCGCTTGCATTCGTCGCCGCATGCACTGCGCCGCCCGCGCCGCAGCAGCCGTCGGTCGAGGTCCGCGAACTTGCGGACGGTGCCTGGCACGCGACCTGGCGATTCCAAGAGCCGGTGTCCGGGATGCGCTTCGCGCGGCCGGCGCGCTACTTCCGCGAGGACGCGTGGCGTGTGTTGACGCCTGGGTACGCACTGGCGCGTGACGGCGATTCGCAGGTGGTGCTCGGCGGCGATGCCGCACCCGTAGCGGAAATACAGGTCGAATTTCCGGTTGATACGCGGAAATTCCCACGCGAGTACGAGTTCTTTCACCGCTTCAGCGACGGCAGCGTCGCGCTCTATACCGGTATGCTCCACGCAGAGACGCTGGACGGTCGGGTGGTTGCGACGACTGTGACGGTTGACCCGGGTCCGGCGCGCGCGCTCGTGACTACGGATACCGAGGGCGCCGACGGTACCTACGCGTACGTGGGGAACATCCCGCCGCTACACGCGGCGCACATGCGCGCGGTCGTCGACCCCGGCCTCCCGCCTTGGCTCGCCTATGAACTCGAACAGCGCACCGAAACTTTCTTCGCACTCCTGGCCGAGCGAACCGGGCATCAACTGGAGCGAAAGCCGCTCGTGCTTTTCAACTTCGTTCCCGGCGAACGGGATGGCTACGCCTATCGTGGCGGCGCGCTTCAAGGCCTGATCCACTTATCCGCGGTCGGCGACGGCTGGCATGATGCGGACCCAAACGCGGTGCGTGCGATGCTACGGTTCATCGCACACGAGGCCGCTCATATGTGGAACGCCGACCTCGTCAAGTATCGGTCCGGGTCGCCGCCATGGCTGCACGAGGGTGGTGCCGACGCGCTCTCCGAACGCATATTGGTCGCAGCCGGCATCGCCGGGCCCGCGGCGCTGGCCGCGTTTGATGCCGAGGCACTGGACGAATGCACCAGGCAGCCGGAGCTTGCGTTGAGCGAAGCGCGCTCCGACCGCGCGCCGTACGCCTGCGGCAGCCTCGTCGCCTCTTGGAGTGAACAGCTGTTGCAGGCCGCAGACCCAACGCTCGACCTGTTTGATTTCACCGGCCGCCTGATCGCGCGCGCGCGGGCGGGCGACGGCCGCTACGGCGAGGACGACTGGTTTGCGGTGTTGAAGGCGATGGGCGCCGAAGCGGCCGCAGTCGATGCGTTGCAGGCGTTTGTGCGGGCGCCCCAAGCCGCGCCGGCTTGGCGCGCAGCAGCCGAGACCTGGGGTAATATCCCGTGATGCGCCTCTGCAAGTGGCTACTGGTTTCCCTCACCCTCGTTGCGGTATGCGGCGCTGCATTCGCGCACGCATCGCCGTACCGTTTCGAAGGCGCCGAGCGCGTCGTCGCGTTCGGCGATGTGCACGGTGCCTACGACGAACTGGTAGCGCTGCTGCGCGGCGTCGGCGTACTGGACAGCGACGGTCGTTGGCAGGGTGGGCGCACGCACCTGGTCTCGACCGGCGACCTCATACACCGCGGGGACAACGATCGCCAGGTGCTCGAACTGTTGATGCGCCTCGAGCGGGAGGCCGCAGCGGCCGGCGGCGCTGTACATGTGCTGCTCGGTAATCACGAGGTAATGACGCTTAGCGGCGACCTGCGCTACGTCTCCGAAGGGAGCTATGCCTCGTTCGGTGGCCGGGATGCACGCAGAGCCGCGTTCGCGCCGGACGGCGATTTCGGCAGCTGGCTGTTACAGAAGCCGTTCGCTGTCGTGGTCAAAGACACCCTGTTCACGCACGGCGGGGTGTCGCGGCTGCTCGAAGGCCTGTCGCTGGACGAGATGAACGAACAGGCGCGCGCCGACCTCGTAAGGGTTGTTTCCGCATTGCACGCGTTGCACGCGGCTGGCGAATCCGGCGGCGATGGTTTCGGTGCAGTAAGGGCATCTGCCGATCCGACGGTGCAGGCGGCATTGCGTGGCCTGCCTTACCACCCTGACGGCCTGCTCTGGTACCGCGGGTCGTCGTTGTGCCATCCGTACACGGAAGGCCGGGTGGCGGCAGCGGTGCTCGAGCAGGTCGGCGCACGGCGCGTCGCGGTCGGCCATACCGTCACGCCGGGACGGTCGATTACGAGCCGGCTCGACGGACGCGTGTACCGGATGGACACCGGGATGAACACGCGTGCATACGGCGGCCGTCCGACGGCATTGGTGATCGACGCTAACGGCGTGAGCGCATACGACCTCGAGCGTGGGAGCGTTCCGGTCGACGCTGAGCCGAACCGCGTCTGGGACCGGCCGCACGGCCTGTCGGACGCTGAGATCGAGTCGTTCCTGCGCGACGGCGAAATCGTGCAGGTGGAGGAGCTCGGCGAAGGCGTCACGCGGCCGCTGCGGCTGACGCTCACGCACGGCGGCCGGACGCTGCGCGCGTTGTACAAGTCGGAAGACACGAACCCGGAAATGGGGCGAGGGCGGTGGTCACGGCAGGCGGAGAACGCCGACCGCTTCGTTTATGACTATACGGCGTACCGGCTCGACCGCATCATCGGGCTCGAGATGGTGCCGGTGTCGGTGTTGCGCGAACTCGATGGGAAGCCGGGCGTGGTGACGGTATGGCTTGAGGGCGCGTTCAACGAAAATCGAAGGCAGGAGCGGCAGCTCGAGTTCGACGGCCACTGCGAGCTCAGCCCGCAGTACGATTTAATGAACGTGTTCGACATCCTGGTACACAACGTCGACCGCAACCTCGGCAACATCATGTACGACGCGGATTGGCAGGTGTGGCTGATTGACCACTCGCGTGCGTTCAAGACTGCAAGAGGGGTTCCTGCGGCGCTGGCGCGCGACAGCATCGTTGTCACGCCGGAGATGGCCGACGCGCTTGCGCTCGTTACGCCGGCAAGCCTCCAGGAACTGGACCCGTACCTGCATCCCCGCCAGATCCAGGCGTTGCTGTCTCGTGCCCGGGAGCTTCGTCGCCGGTGACGAAGCGTGGCAGCGGGTCGCTGCCATACGCGATGTCGAATTCAGCTGAAACGCTTAAACCCTCGAAGTCGGTCGCAACTACCTCGACGCGGATGCTACCCGTCTCGCCGGCGGGCGGCCGCACCGTGAACGCCTGGTTATAGCCGTCGAACCGGACCCAGCCAGGCAGTGGCGAACCGCCGGGGTGGTGCGCATGGAAGTTCAGCGTGTCGCCCGGGTCCGGGTCGACGAACGCGTGCTCCGGCACGCTGAACACCAGCATTTGGCCGGCTGGAACATACACGTCGGGCAGCGGGGCGTGCAGCGTTGGTGGCAGGTTGTCGAGCGACTGCCGAGCGGCTTCGCGGTGGTGCCGACCGATTGCGCTGCCGAGCATGAGCAGCACCACGGCCAGACCGACGTTTACGATAATCGCTGCTGAAACCTGAAGGCCGAGGTAGCCAGCAATCACGAATATCATCCCAGCGTGGGCGAGGTCGCCGAATCGCCAGAAGAAGGTATCAATCGTCGTCTTGCCGACGTACTTCTCCTCACGCGTCACCGGCAGGTACAGCGTGTGGTTCGTGGTGTTGTGGATCGAGTAATTGACGCCGTTCTCGACGACCATCATCAGCCATGAGCAACAGGTAGCGGCTGCGCGCGACGACGTGGAAGCCACCCAGCAGATCGCTGATGCCGCCGCGCGCCGGGTCGTCGGGGCGCGCCGCGCTCGTGCTGCGTGATCCAGACGGCACGCTGCGCTCGGCACGGCCGCTCAGGTAGACGACTGCTGCCAGCAGCAGCGATGACAGCACCATCAGGTTCGGTACGCCGAGCAGCGAAATCATCCGGCCGGAGACCTGGCTGCCGGTGAGCGCGCCGAGTGCCGCGCCGACCATGATCACGACGAACAGGCGCTGCCCGGTCTTCACGTTGAGCAGGTCGGCCGCGAACGCCCAAAACTGCGCCACCACCATCACGCTGAACACGCCGACCCATATGAAGAACGGCACCGCCACAGGGATGCCGAGCCACACGAGGAACGCGAAGATCAGCAGGTTTGCGATGAAAAACGACGCGACCCAGCGCATTACGGCGGATTTGCCGCCATTCCTGTCGAGGCGGTCGAACAGCAGTTTATAAAGTGGAATGAGGAAGATCAGCGTGACGGCGACCGCGCCGGTCGCGTACGCACGGATTTCGGGCGACCCCTCCACCAGAATCAATGTGTCGCGCAGCGGCCGCAGCAGGAAGTAGCCGTGCAGCAGCAGAAAAACCTGGGCGAGCAGCAGGAAGATGATGCGGCCTTCGCCTGGGCGGACCGAAGTTACCAGCGACAGGCAACGCTCGAACGGCGTCAGCCTCGAAAATCCGTTGCCAAGCATGGTTCCGCCCCCACGTCCACCGCCGACCGGACGGTTATATCATCCCCGGAGGGCCAACGCGTATATGGCGATTGGGATGTCGTCGCGGCGCGCGACCGTATCACGCGCACTGATGATGCCTTCGAAACGCATGCCGATCTTCTCGGCGACGCGGATCGAAGCGGTATTCAGCGGGTCTATCACTGCGACCACGCGTGTGAGACCCATCACATCTCGGGCGTGCACGACCAGCGCCTCCGCGGCCTCGGTGGCGAAGCCGCGCCCCCAGTAATCCTTCCAAACCCACCAGCCGAG
>JAIVGZ010000037.1 GCA_020201335.1 Natronospirales bacterium | reverse complement strand
GCCACCGCGCCGAGCGTCCACAGCGTATCGCTTAGAATCGTTTCAATTGTACCCATGCGCTGCCCTTCCCCCTACTGCCGGCCCAGCAATGCCGCGGTGTCCGCGGACTGCACCCAGACGAAAGCGTTCCGCCGCTCGAGCACGATGCCCACCGGCTCTTGCCGCTCGTTGTATACCAGTTCTGTCTGGAATACCAACCGCGGCGGCCCAGGCAGTTCCGTCCGGAAGTACTGCGCGTATCGGACCAGGTACACGAGTTCACCGGCGGCGCGGTCGTAGTACCAGTGCCCCACTGGCAGCTGGTCGGGCTGGACGCCATCGACCTCCCCTAGGTAGTTCGCCGGCGCCTCGACCAGCAGCCGCATTGGGTTCACGCCTTCCAGCGTCGTAATCTCCTGGGCGCCGTCGCGCACCACACGGTTAGCGACTTCGATGCCAAGCGCGCTGCGCAGCGTGCCGACGACGGTTGCGGCTGCCGCCGCCTCCGCGTCGCCGCGCAGCGGCAGCAGCCGGTCGACCGCGACCGCGTACAGCACGATCACGAGGATGATGACGAGGAGGAGCTCGAGCAGCGTGAACCCAGATTGCGACCTGCCGGGCATCAGCTCACCGCCTGCGCGAGGTCCCACATCGGCAGGAACACGCCGAGCGCCAGCACGAGCACGACGAACGCGATGCCGACGATCAGGATCGGCTCGATCGTCGCGGACAGGTTCTCGACGTCGTAATCGACCTCGCGTTCGTAGAACTCGGCCACCTCATCGAGCATGGTATCGACCTGCCCGGATTCCTCGCCGACCGCGATCATCTGCAGCACCAGCGGCGTGAACAGCCCGACGCCGGCCGCGCTGCGCAGCAGGCTCTCGCCGCGCTCGACGCCGTTACGCATCGCAAGCACGCGCTCGCCGAGGTATTCGTTGTCGAGCGCTTTCGCGGTCAGCGTCAGCGCTTGGACCAGCGGAACGCCGGAGCGGTACATCGTCGAGAACGCGCGCGCGAAACGTGCGAGCGTCGCGCGCAGCACGATGTCGCCGACGACCGGGAACTGGAAACGCATCTTGTCCCAGCGATAGCGGCCCGCTTCGGTGCGCTTCCAGTAACGGAAGAACACGAACGCGGCGCCGAGCGCGCCGAACACCGCCCACCAGTAAGCGACCATGAAGTCGGATACAGCGATGATCGCGCGCGTCGCCAGCGGCAGTGCGACGTCGCTCCGCGCAAAAAGCTGCGCGAACGTGGGGATCACGAACAGCGTGATGATGGCGATGGCAATGGAAATCGCGATCAGCACGATGATTGGGTAACGCACTGCCTGTTTAATTCGGTCGCGAACCTTCTTGTCGAGCGACAGGTACTGGTACATGCGCAGGAATGATTCCTCGAGTTGGCCCGAGTTCTCGCCGACGCGGACCATGTTCACGTACAGCGGGGAGAAAATTCTCGGGTGGCGCGCGAACGCGGACGCGAGGTCGCGCCCGGACTCCACCGTCTTTGGCGACCGCATCGGCGTCGTCCGCCTCGATCTTGCCGACCACCGCGTCGCCACGGGGGTTGCGCCCCTTGTACAGGTACATCGTCATCCGTCGGCGATTTCCGTGTCGATCAGCTCATCGATGCCACCGGACAGTCGCATCGCCTCGTCCACCGTGGTCGTGCCACGCGCGGCGACCTCGATCGCGTGCAGCACGAGCGGTTTGAAGCCCGGCCGCTCGCGCGCCTGGCGCACGAACGCGTCCGAGTCCTCGCGGCGCAGCGCGTCGGCGAGCGGCGTGTCCATCTCCAATAGTTCGTATACGCCGATGCGGCCACGGTAACCGGTGTTGTTGCAGTACGCGCAGCCCTCGCCTTTCTTGCCGTGGAACGCGTCGGCGGCTCGGGTCCCGACCTGGCTGGCCAGCCACGCGCGTTGGTGCATATCCGGCTCGTGGTCCTGCACGCAGTACTCGCAGATCCGGCGCACGAGGCGCTGCGCGATGACCGCGTCCAGCGCGGCGGCGAGCATGTAGCCCTGCGCGCCCATGTCAAGCAGCCGCGTTACGGTCGCAACCGCGTCGTTCGTGTGCAGCGTCGTGAGCACCAAATGGCCGGTCATCGCCGCGCGCAGGCCGATTTCTGCGGTCTCGCGGTCTCGCATTTCGCCGACCATGATGATGTCCGGGTCCTGGCGCAGCGCCGAGCGCAGGACGCGGGCGAAATCCAGGCCGATCTTCGGGTTGATCTGCACCTGGTTGATGCGCGGCAATCGGTACTCGACCGGGTCCTCAACAGTGATGATCTTCGTCGTGGCGTCGTTGATGCGCGCGAGCGTCGCGTACAGCGTGGTCGTCTTACCGGAGCCGGTCGGGCCGGTGACGAGTACCATCCCTGACGGGCGCTGCACGGCGCGCAGGTATGCGGGCAGCATCTCCGGGGGCATCCCGAGCGCTTCGAGCTCCATCAGCGTCGCCGATTGGTCGAGCAGGCGCATCACGACCGACTCGCCGTGCTGGATGGGCATCGTCGACAGGCGGACGTCGACCGTCCGCTCCTTTACGCGGATCGTGAAGCGCCCGTCCTGGGGCAGGCGTTTCTCCGAGATGTCGAGCTGCGACATCAGCTTCAGGCGTGTGACGAGTGCAGACGCGATGCGCTTACCTTCGATGATCTGCTCGTGCAGCATGCCGTCGACGCGCTGGCGGATGCGCAGCACCGATTCATCCGGCTCGATGTGGATGTCGGATGCACCGACCTGCACCGCATCCTGGAACATCGACTGCAACAGCTTGATGACCGGCGCGTCGACGGCACCTTCGGCCTCGGCGAGGGTCGCGAGGTCGAAATCGCCCTGCATCAGCTCCTGACCGAGTTCTTCGGCGAGCGAAGATATCTCGTCGGTGCGGCGGTACACGATGTCGATCGCGCGCAGCAGGTCGGCTTCGCGCACCAGCGCGATGCTGACGTTCTTCTTCAGCAGGCGTGAGAGTTCGTCGTACGCGAAGATGTCGGTTGGGTCGGCCATACCGACCAGCGCGCCGTCGCGGCCGTGGCTCAATACGATCGCGCGATAGCGGCGCGCATGCGTCTCCGGCAACGACCGCACGACGTCCGGCCGGAACTGGAAGTGCTTGAGGTCAACGAGCTGGATTGAGAGCTGTTGCGCGAGAAACTGGAGCAGCGCATCCTCGTCGATCAAGCCGAGCTCAATGAGCACCTTGCCGAGCTTGCGCCCGGATTTTTTCTGCTCGGCCAGCGCCTGCTGCAGTTGCTGTTCGGCGATGACCTTGTGCTGGACCAGCAGGTCGCCGAGCCGGACTTTCTGCCGCTGCTGTACGTTCGTGTTCATCGGCTGGACCCCCGGTCAAGTACTTCGATTCGGTCGCGTACGAAACGGGCGACATCAGCGGCGAGGCGCGGGTCGCGCGCAGCACGTGAATAGGCGTCGAGCGCGGGCGTGTGTCTGCCTACGCCTTCCAGTGAGATGCCGAGGCCCATCCACCACAGCCCCTGGTCCGGCCGCACCGACAACAGGGCGCGGTACGAATCTGCGGCCGCCTCGTGGTGTCCGGCGCGCTGGAGCAATGCGGCGAGCAGCGCGTGGTAATCGGGCGCCGCCTCGACATCGGGCGGCGCGTTCGCGAGTACGCCGATTGCCCCGGCGAGGTCGCCGCGATCGAACAGCAAGCGCGCGTAACGCTCCGCGAGCGGCCAGTGGCCGGGTGAGAGCCGCAACCCTTCCTGCAGTTGTGCTTCCGCGTCGCGCGCACGGCCGTCGCCTGCCAGCAGGTTCGCGAGCGCGAGTCGCGCATCGTGGTACGAGGCGTCGTGTGCGAGCGCGGCTCGGAAGTGCGTCTCCGCGGTGCCGCGGCGCCCTTCGCTTAGCGCACGCACGCCCTGTGTATAGCTGTCGCCCGCCCGTTGTGCGGGGGTCTCGGTGACGAGCGTGCGCCGCACCGCGCTTTCGGGCGGTTCGACGGCTACCGCGACCACGGGGGTCGGCGTGAGCGCGGCAACCGCGACGGTTTCCTGCGGGGCGACCACCTCATCCGGCGCTACCGCCTCGACGTCGGCGAGGTCGACGGCAACGACGGTCTCTTCCGGCAGCGGCGATGGTTCGGGTTCGACGGGTGCCGCGACCGCGGGACTCGTTTCGACGGGCGCGCTTGCCGTCATTTCGGGCAAGGCGCCGCGATCGCTGAGTAGGCGTTCGGCCAGCAGTACCGAGATCCCGGCGACCACCGCCGCCGCGACCAGCACGACGGCACGGCCGGTTTTCCCGCGCGGCTGCCGGATCGGTGCCGCGCGCAGGCCAGTCGTGTCAGGGGATTCACCGCGACGATTCTCGAGGTCCTTCAGGACCTGGTTCACCAAGCTCATGGAATCTGCTCGATGACCCAACGCGTGAGCAGGTACACGCCGCCGGTCAGGCCGACGAATGCGGAGCCGGTGAGCAACGGCCGCAACCAGGCGCGACGCGCGCGGCCGCGCGTGTGGTCGGTATCGTCGACGGCGAGGCGCGCATGGGTCGCATTGACTTGGTGATGGCCCGGTCCGAACGCCGCGAGCAATGCCTTGTGGCACAGCACGTTGATCAAGCGCGGCGTGCCGTTGCTGACCGTGTAAATGACGTCGAGCGCCTGCTGCGTGAACAGCGGCGCGCCACGATAACCGGCGACCCGCAGCCGGTGGTTCACGTAGTCGGACACGGCGGCGCGGCTGAGCGGCTGCAGCTCATGCGAGAACGTGATGCGTTGGCACAGCTGGCGCAGGTGCGGCTGACGCAGGCGGGCTTCGAGTTCCGGCTGGCCGAACAGCACGACCTGCAGCAGCTTGAATTTCTCCGTTTCGAGGTTGGTCAGCAAACGGACCGCCTCGAGGGTTTGATCAGGCAGTTCCTGGGCTTCGTCGAGGCAGAGGACCACGCGCTTGCCGGCCTTGGCGAGCTCAAGCAGCCGCTGGGAAATCACCCGGAGCAGTTGTTCCTGAGTCGTGGCGCCACTGACGTCGAGCCCGAGCTCGTCGGCCAGTGCGACGCGCATGGATGCCGGCGACAGGTGCGGATTCGGGATGTATGCAGTGACGAAGTCGTCGCCGAGCGAGTTGAGCACGCGCCTGCAGATCAGGGTCTTGCCCAGTCCGACCTCGCCGGTGACCTTGAGGAAGCCCTCGCCGGAGCGCAACGCCATCGTGAGCACGTTCAGCGCTTCGTGGTGGCTCGCATAGTCGAACCAGAAATGGGTATCCGGCGTCAGCGAGAACGGCGGCTCTTTCAGGCCAAAGTGTTCGAGGTACATCCGCTACGCTCCAGTGCGGTCACCGCCGCGTGCCGGACATCGCGCGCAGGCGTTCGTCCTGTTCGCGTATCTGGTCCACCCATTCGGAATCGTCCACGACAATCGGGCGGAGCAGTATGACGAGCTCGCTCATTACTTCACGCTGCCTGGTGCTGCGGAACAGGCCGCCGATACCCGGCAGCAGTCCGGCCACCGGCACGCCGGCGGTCTGGTCGCGCGACTGCGACCGCATCAGCCCGCCGATGACAATCACCTGACCACTGCGTGCACGCACGATCGAGTCGGATTGGCGCACGCTGCTGAACGCGAGCGGCACCGCGACCGGTTGCTGGCCGCCGCTCACCGGCAGCACCTTCGTCTGGTCGCGGACTTCGCTGACCGTCGGCTGGATGTGCAGGATGACTTCGCCGTTCGCGCTGATCTGCGGCGTCACGTCGAGCGCGATGCCCGAGAAGAACGGCGTCAGTTGCACACTGCTCGCGGTCGAGGAGGCGGTGCCGACCGTGGTCTGCGCCGCGATGTTCGTGACGAAGAACTCGTCGGAACCGACCTTGATCACCGACTTCTGGTTGTTGATCGCGGTCACGCGCGGGCTCGACAGCACCTGCGTGCGCCCCTGCGTCTCGAGCAGTTCGATGAAGGCATCGAAGTCGCGGGTGTCGATGCCGACGCCGAACACACCACCGAAGCCCTCGCCATCGAGGTTGGGGACCGGGTCGCCGCTCGAGATCGGGATCGTACGTCCGGCGAGCGGGCTCGTGCCCTCGTTGAACAGGTCCGCGCCACGCAGCACACCGCCGGTGACCGTGCGGGTCGCGCCGGAGCGCGCGATCGCGCGCCAGTTGATGCCGGATTCGAAACCATCGCGCAGCTCGACCTCGATGACCTTCGCTTCGAGGATGACCATGCGTTGTGCGCTGGCCTGCACTGTCGCGAGGTACCGGGAAACTTCACGCAGCTCACTCGGCATTGCGCGTACCACGAGTGTCCCGGTCTGCGCGTTGATAATCACGCCGCGGCCGGCGCCCGTGCCGACGATTGCCTCGAGCGTGCTCTGCAGCAGCGGCCAGAAATCTGATTCGCTCTCGGTCTCGACGCTCGAACCCGACTGCTGCTGCTGGCCCTGCCCTTGGCCGAACTGCGAGGCCTGGTTCAAGCCGCCGATGCCGCCCGCGCCGGGCATCATCTGCTGCGTGCTGTCGCTGGCCTGACCGCTGGATACGCGCGTGCGCGACGTGCCGCTGCGCCGGACATTGAGGTAATTGATCTCGAACACCTGCGTGCGCACTGCGGCAGGGAGCACCATATAGCCGGATTGGCTGCGCTGGTATTCATAGCCGTAGACGTCCCGGGTGATTTCCATCACTTCCGGAATCGTGACGTTCTTCAGGCTCAGCGACACCCGGCCGTCGACGTCAGGGTGGACGACCATGTTGTACGGCGTGCCGCGGACGAGGCCCATGAAGAACCCACGTGCGCCCTGGTTCTCAACGTTCAGGTCGAAGCGCGGTTCGGCGACGGGCGCATCCATTGCCCGGCTGCTCATCGGCGGGAGCAATGCATCGGAGATCGCGGACGGCGGCGCCGACGGCGTCGTCGCTGCAGCCGTCGCCTGCTCGAGCGCGGACTCAATATCGCGTCCGGCCTGGGTGTCCCGCTCTGTCGGCGTCGCACACGCAGTCATCAGAATCGCTGCCGCAGCCACCTGTAAAATCCGGATCATCGTGCTCCTCCCCCTGTCACGCGCTTCGGATCCGTGCCCGACAACGTGAGCTCCACCATTCCATCCGCGGTACGAAGGCGCACCGCATAGACATCTATTTGCATAACCCGCGCGCCGCGCACTCGGTCGCCGACCGTGACGGTCTCGCCGTTGATCACCGCGAAGCGACGGTCCGCGGATACGAGCGTCGACTCGAGCATCCATTGCGGGTTGGCGCCACCCCCTCCCTCGCGGGCGTTCACTGAAGTGCGCTCGGTCGGGTCCTGCAGGCGTTCCTGGGCAGTGGCTGTCGCAACCGGTAGCGCGAGCACCAAAGCAATCGCTCCCACAATCGGCCTAAACACCGATCACCCCCGCGCGCTCGCCGAGCGTGTACACGGTGATGCGAATATCACTGTTCGGGTGGTCGCGCACCGTGAGTTCGACCGACTCCCACAGGAACTGCCAGCGCAATTGCTCGAGCGCCCGCAGGTAGGTCAACGCGTCGAGGTAGCCGCCGCGCACATCCACCTGCAGCCCGTGGCGGAAATAACCGGTATCGGACCCCTCGACGGTAATCGCCTGCGACGGCAGAGTTTCCATGCCGACCAGCTGGAGGTTGCCGACGCGCGTCAGCATCGTCTCCAGCAGCGTCGCCATTTCCGACGGAGGAACCAGCTCGCGGGTCGCGTTGCGCAGGCGTGCATCCAGTTCCGCGACCAACATCCGGGTTTCAGCAAGCTGCCGGCGCGCCACGGCCTCCGGATCCACGCTCTGCGCCGTCGCGACAGTCTGGATCGAACGGTTGAGTTCGGTGATCTGGCCCGTGAGGGAGGCGAGCTGTTCCTGGCGCGCTTGCTCGAGTGCACCGAGCGGACGCATCAACAGCCCGTCCCACAACGCCCACAGCACCGCGAGGACGGTGAGCGCGACCATCGCGCGCTCGCGGATGGACATCGAATCTATGCGTTCGAACACGACCTGAACCCGTGTTGGCTTGCTCATTCCGGCGCCTCCGCCGCGACCGTAGTCACCGTGAACTGGACCGGCGCGCCGGCGCTGTCGCCGCGCGCCATGCGCAGTCGGGTGAAATCGGTGCCCGTGAACGCCGTCTCGCCCGCGAGGCGGTTGATGTAGCGCGGCAGCAGCTCGGCGACTTCGGTCTCACCATCGAACGTGATGCCGTCCATGCGGATCTCCACCCGGGTGAGCCACAGGCCGTCGATACGCTGGCGTGCCAGGCCGGCGTAGTGCGCCGAGAAACCCTGCGTGTTGCCGAAGCTGCGTGCCTCGAATGTGCGCAGCAGCCGTTGCCGGCTGGCCGCCTCGGCCTGCGCTTCACTCAATTGCTCGCTGAGGAGGCGTGAACGCGTAGCGGGGTGCGTGCCGGTCGACAGGCGCTGCAGTTGCGACATTGCGGTGTTCCGCTGCGCCTCGAGCTCGGCGACGCGGTCGCCGAGGGAGCCCACCTGCCAGCTGGCGTATCCGTAGATCATCAACAAGCCGACGATGAACACCGCAGCGATCTGCACGATGGTCTGCGCGGAGAACACCTTCCGCTGGGCCCGGAATATCGGCTGGTAAAGGTTGATCTGCTGGCTCACAGGACGAGTTCCTCGTGGCGCAGTGCTGCGCCGATCGCCGTGAGACAGCGCGCCTGGGTAACCGGGTCCGGCAGCACGGCGTCCGGAAACAACCGATCAAGCTCGAGTGTCCGCACCTCTATGTTTATATTCGTACCCAGATAGGCGTTGAGGAAAGCGAGCTCCGGCGCGGTTGGTGCGATAAATACCGCTTGCACCGGCGGCTGTGAGAAATGCGAGTCGTAGTAGTCGAGCGAGCGCTGGATTTCCAGCGTCACCTGCTCTAGCAGCGCCGCCAGCGGCTCGCCGTAATCGCCGACATCGGGGTCACCGTGCTGCGCGGCCGCTAACAGTTGGGCAGCACCGACGTCGATCCTGCGGGCCAGGAACAGCTCGCCGCCGCGCGTAATCTGGATGCTGCCGTAGTCCGGGCCGAACCAGAGCAGGCAGGACCCCCGCTCGTCCTCGGGCAGCAGCGCGGTCAAGTTGCGCAGCGCCAGCTCCCCGACGTCGATCGCGGTGAGCTCGAGGCCTGCGTCCTCAATCTCGTCTATGCGTGCCCGGATGCGCGACGCGCGCGCGACGACCGCGTACATCATCCGCGAGCGCCCTCGGTCCTGTCCGGGGATTTCGATCACGTCGATCACGGCGTCATCGATGTGGAAATCGATCAGGTCCTTGATGCGCCAGCGGATTGCGGCGCGGAGCTCCGACGGCTCGACATCGGGGGCCTCCACCAGCAGAAGCTGGTAGTCGCGGCCGCCCATCAGCGTGGTGCAGCGTGCGTTGGCCGTGCCCGTCTCGGACAGCGCTTCGCGCAACCCGGTCGCGGCTTCGCCTTCATGCGGGTGGAATTCGCAAGTGAGTAGTTGTGCCGGGCCGGCGCCTGCGCGTCGTATGCGCGCAAGGGCTATGCCGTCTTCCGCGAAGGTAACCGCGGTCAGCGCGTCACGACCTTTCTTTGATTTGAAAAACGGTAACAGAGCAAGCCTCCCGTGGGCGCTCATTGACTCCGTTGCCGGATGGCTTTTCGCCACCGGCCCCCACCTGCTCATAATTCCCACAGAGCGTACACAGGGTCTGCTCGGAAGTAAATGATAGCGGTCAAGAAATTAAAAGGTAATCAGGATGTTGAAAAGAGTGCTTTATGTCGAATAGCAACCTATCGGGGACGGGCTGGCATCAAGCGTGCCGACCAGTTCCGAGACCCGCGTGAGGTGGTGGCGGGCGAGGTAGTCGGCGATGCCTGCGGTGATGCGGCGGCAGAGCAGCGGGTCGTAGAAAAGGCCCGTGCCGACCCCGACCGTGGTGGCGCCGGCAATCAGGAACTCCAGTGCGTCGGTCGCATTCGCGATGCCGCCCTGGCCGATAATCGGGACGCCGTGAGGGCGGGCAACCTGGAACACCTGCCAGACCTTCAAGAGAGCAATCGGCTTGATTGCCGGGCCCGACAGCCCGCCCTGTACGTTACCGATCACAGGGCGGCGCAGTTCCGCGTCTATCGCCATACCGGTCAGGGTGTTGATAACGGCAAGCGCGTCAGTCCCCGCCTCGATGCAGCGCTGCGCGTTGTACGCGATGTCGGTTTGATTCGGAGAAAGCTTTGTAATCAATGGCTTACTGGTCGCTTTCCGGCAGGCTTCGACCACGCGCGCCGACATGTCGGGGTCGTTGCCGAACTGGACGCCGCCTTCTTTCACATTTGGGCAACTGATGTTCACCTCGATCGCGTCAATGGGCGAATCGTCGAAGCGGCGGATCACCTCGATGTACTCCTCGAGCGTCGAGCCGGACACGTTCGCGATGAAGCGGGTCTCGGAAAAATCGAGCGTAGGCAATATCTTATCGACAACGTGGTCGACGCCGGGGTTCTGCAGGCCGATCGCATTCAGCATGCCGTCCGGGGTCTCGTAAACGCGGTGCGGGCGGTTGCCGAGGCGTGGCTTGCCGGTGGTGCCCTTCAGTACGATGGCGCCGACATCTTGGTTGGAGAACCCTTCGACCCGGGTGTACTCCTCGCCGAAACCAACGCAGCCGGACAGCAATACAATCGGGTTTGCGAGCCGCAGCCCGCAGAAATCCAACCCGAGGCCTTCATGTTCAACGTCGTTCTGTATCAACCCGAAATCCCCCCGAATACGGGCAACATCATACGCTTGTGCGCGAACACCGGCGCTGCTTTGCACCTCGTTCACCCGCTCGGCTTCGACCTCGATGAGCCGCGGCTGCGACGCGCGGGTCTGGATTACCGGGAATGGGCGCGCGTGCACGAGCACCGCGACCTCGCTGCGTGTACCGCCGCGCTCGGCAACGCGCGCATGGTCGCTTTCACGACACGCGGGACGCGGATGTTCCATGAATTCGAATTTGAGCGTGGGGATGCGCTGCTGTTCGGCCCGGAAACACGCGGGCTACCGGAAGCGGTCCTTGCCGGCTTTCCGCCGGATCGCCAGCTGCGTTTGCCGATGGTGCCCGGTAACCGCAGCCTGAACCTTTCTAATGCCGTTGCCGTCGCCGTGTTCGAGGCGTGGCGCCAGCATGCTTACCTCATTCCACCCTCGGGTCCCGCGCCATAAGCGTTTCGAAGGCTGCGGTGGCCGTCACCCCTTCGTAAAGGACTTCGTGTACTTGTTCGCTGATCGGCATCTCGATGCCGTGTTGCTGCGCGAGCCGCATCACTTCGCGTGCGGCGACCACACCTTCGACGACCTGGCGAATTTCTTGCTGTGCATCAGCGAGCGCCTCGCCGCGGCCGAGCGCGAGCCCAAGTCGTCGGTTGCGTGACTGGTCATCGGTGCAGGTGAGCACGAGGTCGCCGACGCCGGCGAGGCCGAGGAAAGTCTCATGCCGCCCGCCGAGCACGGTGCCCAACCGGACCATTTCCGCCAGGCCGCGCGTGATCAGCGCAGCGCGTGCGTTCGCACCGAAGCCGAGGCCGTCCGACATGCCGGTTGCAACCGCGACGACATTTTTCACTGCGCCTCCGACTTCGACGCCGACGACATCGTCGCTCCGGTAGGCGCGAAAATGCCCGTGGTGCAGCGCGTCGACAAGGCTGGAGGAGAACGCGGCGTTCGTCGACGCGACGACAATAGCGCCGGGCATTCCGGCCGCCACTTCCTTCGCAAAGGTTGGCCCGGAAACCACGGCCTGCGCGATGTCGGCGCCGAGCACTTCGGCGACAACTTCCTGCGGAAGCTTGCCGCTGCCGGGCTCGAAGCCCTTGGCCGCGTAAGCGACGCGCATGCCCGGCCGCAGATGTGGCGCCGCTCGCCAGAGCGTCTCGCGAAAGGCGTGCGACGGCACGACGACCAGCAGGTCATTGACGCCGTCGAGCGCAGCAGCCAGGTCGGGTTCGATCTGCAGCGAATCCGGAAAGCGAGCGCCGGGCAGGTACTCGGCGTTCTCGCGCGCTGCCGCCATCGCGGCTAGCCGGCCCGCGTCACGGCCCCACAGTCGGGCGGGACCGGACCGCGCCAGCTGGATCGCCAGCGCGGTACCCCAGGACCCCGCCCCGAGAACGGTGATCAGTTCGTGGCGCCCTGCGGCGGTGCGGCCTCGGCCTGCGCCGCTTCGCTCTGGCGGCGCGCCTCGTGGAACTGCTCGAAGTTAATAATCGGCAGCATCACTTGTGGGAAACCGGCCTGACTGCACAGCGTCGACGCAACTTCGCGCACGAACGGGAACAGCTGGGTGGGCGCCCAGATGCCGAAGATCTGCTCGCGTTCCTGCTCGCTGAAACCGCTGACGCTGAACAGGCCCGCCTGGTGCACCTCGACAAGGAACAGCGTGCGGTCGTTGAACGCCGCGCGGGCGCTGACCGACAGCACCACTTCATAGTTGTCGCCCTCGATCGCCCGGTTCTTGACGTCGATGTCGAGTTTGAACTGTGTCTCACCGGTCTCCGAGAAGATCGCCGGGGAGTTCGGTGACTCGACCGAACAGTCCTTCATGTAGATCTTCACGATCTGGAGGTTGCGAGTGTTTTCTTCAGCCATCTTTAATGTCCTTCGGTTCGGTCGTTGTTGGAATCGGTTGTCCGGGCGAGCCATTCGTCGAGCTTCCCGTCGCGCTCTAGCGCTTTTAAATCGTCATACCCGCCGACGTGGCGGTCGTTGATGAATATCTGCGGGACCGTGCGTCGCCCGCTGCGTTGCGTCATTTCTGCACGCAGCGCGGGGTCGCGGTCCACCGGGATTTCGTCGAAGCGGACGCCCTTCCGTTCAAACAGCTGCCGCGCCCCGGCGCAGAACCCACAGAAACGCGTCCCGTATATCACGACGCGCGCGGTCATTTCTTCCCGCCCTGGCGCCCCCGTGTCACGGGAAGGCCTGCGGTTTCCCAAGCGGAAAGACCGCCTTTGAGATTGTACACACGCGCGATGCCCGCTCCCACCAGCCGCGTGGCCGTGCGGCCTGAAGCCGCGCCGTTCGCGCAATAGACGATGACAGGATGCTCGCCGCGCTTCTGAATCTCGCCGATCCGGTCATCGAGTTCGCTGTCGGGCACGCTGATAGCATTCAGCACGCGGCTCTTTGCGTACTCGGCAGCCGGCCGCACATCGACCATCGTCGCATCGTCGTTGTTCATCAGCCGGGTCGCGTCGGTCGGCTCGACATCGCGGTAGCCACGGGTCGCCTGCTTCACTTCGTACACGATGATGATGCCGATCAACGCAGCGGCGGCAGCGACGAGAAACGGGTGGTTCGCAATGAATTCGAGGTATTGGGACATGAATCGCTGGGTATCGGGGTGGGCCGGGGCCGGCAAGTATAAGGTAAAATGCCTGCATGCCGAATCGCCCCCGCCCGGTCGTCCTGATCATCCTCGACGGCTGGGGTTGCAGTGACGCGCCAGACCACAACGCCATCCGCGCAGCGCGCACCCCGTTCTGGGACCGGCTCTGGTCGTCGGCGCCGCATACCCGCGTGGATACCTCAGGGGACGCGGTCGGCCTGCCGTCCGGCCAGATGGGCAATTCGGAGGTCGGGCACCTGAATATCGGCTCTGGCCGCGTCGTCTATCAGGAGCTGACCCGGATTGGAAAGGCGATCGCGGATGGCAGCTTTTATGAAAACCCGGCCCTTACCGGCGCAGTCGACCGCGCGCAATCAGCTGGCGGCGCGGTCCATATCCTCGGGCTGTTATCACCCGGTGGCGTACACAGCCACGAAGACCACATCCACGCGATGGTCGAACTCGCGGTGCGCCGCGGCGCCAAGCGGGTTTTCGTCCACGCGTTCCTTGACGGCCGCGACACGCCTCCGCGCAGCGCGCAGGCCTCGCTCGAGGCACTGGCCGCCGTCTGCAGCCGCACGGGCATCGCCCGCATCGCGAGCATCTGTGGCCGGTATTTTGCGATGGACCGGGACCGGCGCTGGGACCGGGTCCAGCGCGCATACGAGTTGCTCGCATCAGGCAGCGCACCGTTCCAGGCCGACGATGCGCCGGCGGCGCTGGCCGCCGCGTACGAACGGGATGAGTCCGACGAGTTCGTGCAGCCGACCGTTGTGGGCAAGGCGGCGCCGATCAGCGATGGCGACGCGGTGGTGTTCATGAACTTCCGCGCCGACCGCGCACGGGAGCTGACCATAGCCTTCACCCAGGATGACTTCGACGGGTTCGAGCGCGACCAGCGCCCGCTGCCCGGCGACTGGGTGACACTGACTGAATACCACCGCGATTTCGATTGCCCGGTCGCGTTCGGCCCGGCGGAACTGGAGAACGGCCTCGGGGAGTATGTTTCAGGTTTGGGGCTGCGCCAGCTGCGCATCGCCGAAACGGAAAAGTACGCGCACGTGACTTTCTTCTTCAACGGCGGCCGTGAAGACGAATTCCCCGGCGAGGACCGTGTGCTGGTGCCGTCGCCGCAGGTTGCAACCTACGACCTCAAACCGGAGATGAGCGCGCCCGAGCTCACCGACCGGCTGTGCGAGGCGATCCGCTCCGGTCAATACGACCTCGTCGTGTGTAACTACGCAAACCCCGACATGGTTGGGCATACCGGCGTGTTCGACGCGGCGGTGAAGGCGGTCGAGACGATTGATGCATGCCTGGCGCGCGTCGCCGAAGCGCTGGATGATGCCGACGGCGCGATGCTGATTACCGCCGACCATGGGAATGTCGAACAGATGCACGACGACGAGACCGGTCAGGCACACACTGCGCACACCATCAACCTCGTGCCGCTCGTGTACTACGGCAAGCAAGCAGTCGAGATGAACGGCGAAGGCGTGCTGTCAGACATCGCACCGAGCCTGCTCGTGTTGATGCGGCTGCCGCAGCCGCCCGAGATGACCGGGCGCGCGCTGCTGCGCCTAAAGTGACCACACTGTGGGAGCGGCCCTCTGGCCGCGATGGGTGGGAGCGATACTGCTTGGCGGTGTTCCTTCTCGTTTTCTGCATCGCGCTGTCACCCGCTCACGCCCAATCCGTCGAACCCGACGCCGCAGCCAAGGCCGTCGAACTCGAAGAACTCCGCACGCGCATCCGCGCGCTCCGGCTGGTGCTCGAACGTGATCTGACGCGTCAGGATCGTGCGCGCGCGGCACTGCGCGACAGCGAACAGACCGTTGCGAGGCAGGCTGCGATTCTGCGCGAAACCGGTGCGCGGCTCGAAGCAAGCAGGAGCCGGCTGGCTCAACTCGCGCGGCAACGACGCGAACGGGACTTGGAGTTGCAAGCGGAGCGGGACGCGCTGGCCGGGCAACTGCGGGCCGCGCATGCACTCGGTCGGCAGGAGCGCATGAAGTTGTTGATGAACCAAGAGGACCCCGCAGCGGTTGGACGGGTGCTCGTCTATCACGACTACCTGAACCGGTCGCGACTTGCGCGCATCACGCGCGTCAGCGCGTTGCTCGACGAAATCGACACGCTTGAAGTGCAAATCGTCGCCGAAACCTCAGCGCTCGAGAGCGCGAGTGCCGAGCAGGCAGAGACCGTGGCGGCGCTCGAGCGAACGCGCGAGCAACGCGCGGCGGCGATAGCAGCGATTGAGCGCGAGGTACTCGCTCAGGGCAGGCGGTTGCAGCGCATGGAAGCGGACGAGCAGAGCTTGGCCGCTTTGCTTGAATCGCTGGCCGACGTGCTCGCCGACGTGCCGGCAGAACTCGGAACCGGCCGAGTGTTTGAAGAGTTGCGTGGTGCGCTCGCCTGGCCGACGCGCGGCGAACTAACCGGACGCTTCGGCCAGAGGCGCGAAGGCACCGGCAGGACGCGCGGCGTGCTGATAGCTGCGCCGGCCGGAACAGAAGTGCGTGCGATCGCATACGGCCGCGTCGCCTGGGCCGGTTGGATGCCGCACTATGGGAACCTGATGGTGATTGAACACGGCAACGATTATTTCTCGCTGTATGGCCACAACCAGGCACTGTTGCGCGAAGTCGGGGAGTGGGTCGGTGCCGGAGAACCCATTGCGCAAGTCGGAGACAGCGGTGGACAACCGCAATCCGCGCTATATTTCGAACTCCGCAAGGGGCCTACGCCGCTCAACCCGCAACAATGGCTGGTGAACAGATGACATTCCGCACATTACTCATTATCGCTTCGCTCACACTGGTGGTGCCGGTTTCCGCCGCACCACCTGCACAGCAGCCCGCGCGGTGGGACGAGCTCCGCGTGTTCGTGGAGGTAATGGAAAGGATCAAGCGCGACTACGTCGAGGAAGTCGACGACGCAACGCTTATCCACCATGCAATACGGGGCATGTTGCAGGGGCTCGACCCACACTCGGCGTTCCTCGACGAGGAAGGCTGGGGTGACATCGAGACGCTGACGACCGGGCGTTACGAAGGCCTCGGGATGGAAGTGTTGATGGAAGACGGCGTGCTGCGCGTGATCGCGCCGATTGACGGCGGCCCGGCGCAGGAAGCCGGTATCCGTCCAGGTGACGTGATCGTCAGCATAGATGGCGCGCCCGTGCAGGCGCTCGACCAGGCCGAGGCAGTGCGCAGGCTGCGTGGCCCGAGTGGCACGAGCGTAAGCCTGCAACTGCAGCGCGCAAGCCTATCCGCGCCGCTGGAAGTAGAAATCGAGCGTGGCCAGATCGAACTCGTAAGCGTGCGCGGCGAGCTGTACGACGACCGCTACATGTACATCCGCTTGTCGATGTTCAACGACAACACCGGCCGCGAGGCACGCGAGCTGTACGAACGGCTCGCGGCGGAATCCGTCGACGGAATCAGTGGCGTCGTGCTCGACTTGCGCAGCAACCCGGGCGGCGTGCTAGAAGCCGCGGGCGACGTCGCCGACATGTTCCTGGACGAAGGTTTGATTGTGCGCGCGGCGGGCCGTACCCCGGAGGCGCGCTACGAACGGCGCGCGGTACGCGGCGATGTGGCCGCAGGCAAGCCGATGGTTGTATTGATTGATGCCGGGTCGGCATCGGCATCGGAAATTGTCGCCGGCGCACTGCAAGATCACGAGCGTGCGGTCGTGATGGGCGAGCAGAGCTTCGGCAAGGGTTCGGTCCAGAGCGTGCTCGGCGTGCGGCCGGGGCAGGGTATCAAGCTGACCACCGCGCGCTATTACACCCCGTCGGGCCGTTCCATCCAGGCGGCCGGCATCACGCCGGACATCATGGTTGCCCCGTTGCAGGTCGCAGCTGCGGAAGCGCGTACTGCAGTACGCGAGGCGGACCTGATCCGCCACTTGCGCAACACCGACTTGCCGGCAGCGGATGATGGCGAACCGGAGGCTGCAGTCAACGATGCCTTACGCGCGTTGCAGGCGCCGGCACTCGGTGATGCACCGGAAGATTCGCTCGCCGCCGAGGATTACGCGCTGCACGAGGCGCTGAACTTGCTGCGCGGAATCCGCATCATGCAGGCACGCGCCCGCTGATGCAGCACGCGGCAGCCCTGGTCTTGGCGGCCGTGCTCGGCGCGGTCGCTCCGCGCATCGCGTTGATTATCGACGACCTCGGCGACCGCCCGATCGAGGGCGAACGCGCAGTGCTGCTGCCGGGACCAATTGCGATGGCATTCCTCCCGCACACGCCACACGCGCGCCGCCTCGCCGAACGCGCGCACGCCAGCGGCAAGGAAGTCATGCTGCACCTGCCGCTGCAGGCCGTGAACGGCGACGAGCTTGGTCCCGGCGCGATCATGCTCGACACGCAGGAGGGTGAATTCCGCGCGCGCTTCACCGAGAGCCTCGCGTCGGTGCCGCATGTCGCCGGCATCAACACGCACATGGGTAGCCTGTTGACGCGCCACCCCGGGCACATGCAATGGCTGATGTCTGCAATTGGCGAAACGGGGCCACTGTTTTTTGTCGACAGCTACACCGCGGCCGAGAGTATCGCGCTCGCATTCGCGCTTGAGGCCGGGATTCCGGCGGCGCGCCGGGATGTGTTTCTCGACCCGGACCCGACACCGGCTGCAATCGAATACCAGTTCGCGCGTCTGGTCAGACTCGCGCACGCACGCGGGAGCGCAATCGGTATCGGCCACCCGTACCCCGCGACCCTTGAGGTGCTCGAGCGCGAACTGCCGCGCCTCGCCGAGTATGGTGTTGAGCTCGTCAGCGTGTCGCAGGTGATTGCCGCGCAGGCCTCACCGCAACGCGGCGTAAACCAGCGCGACCAAGCCAACTCCGCCCATCACCCAGCCGAGGGTCATCCACCCGCCGGTCAGCAGTAGCGCAGACGCAATCACGAGCCCCGCGCCGGCGATTGCGACCGCGCGGCGGCGGCTGCCGGTCGCGAGTTCTTCGTTCCAACGGTCGAACTGCGCCGAGCGCGAATCCATCAAAGCGCGCTGCTCGGACATTTCTTCGAGCGCGCGCGCCGCGAGGCGGGGCAGGTCGATCAGCGCCTTCGTCGTTTCCGGCAGGTGGTCGCGCCAGTGCCGGTACAGCGCCTGCGGGCCGAGCTGCTCGCGCGTCCATGACTCAAGGTACGGCTTTGCGGTCGCCCAGAGGTCGAGGTCCGGGTAAATCTCGCGCCCGAGCCCTTCGATGTTCAGCAGCGTTTTCTGCAGCAGCACCAGCTGCGGCTGGATCTCCATATCGAAGCGCCGCGCAGTCTGGAACAGGCGGATCAGCAGCAGGCCGAACGAAATATCTTTCAGCGGCCGGTGGAAGATCGGCTCGCACACGGTGCGGATTGCGCTCTCGAACTCGTCGACGCGGGTACCGGGCGGCGCCCAGCCGGACTCGACGTGCAGCTCGGCGACACGCTGGTAATCGCGGTTGAAGAATGCGAGGAAGTTTTCCGCGAGGTAGTGCTGGTCGGCGGGGCTCAGCGTGCCGACGATGCCGAAGTCGATTGCGAGCCAGCGCGGGCGCATCGGGTCGGACGCATCGACGAAGATGTTGCCGGGGTGCATGTCGGCGTGGAAGAAGTTGTGCGTGAACACCTGCGTAAAAAAAATCTCGACGCCGTCTTCGGCCAGCCGCTTCATATCGACGCCCGCCGCACGGAGTGCGTCGATGTCGCTGACGCGTATGCCCGACACGCGCTCCATCACCATCACACGGCGCCGCGTGAGCGGCCAATGAATTTCGGGTACGCACAGCAGCGGCGATGACTCCCAGTGGCGCTTTAGGTGGGCGGCGTTCGCCGCCTCACGCATCAGGTCGAGCTCGTCGAGCAGCGTCTTCTCGAACTCCATCACGACCTCAAGCGGGCGCAGTCGGCGTCCATCCGGCCAATAGCGCTCGGCAAGCGCGGCGATCAGGCGCAGTACCTCGATGTCTTCAGCGATGCGCTTCTCGACGCCGGGGCGCAACACTTTGACGACGACGCTGCTGCCGTCGTGCAGCTCTGCGGCGTGGACCTGTGCGATCGACGCCGATGCGAGCGCCTGCTCGTCGAAGCTCGCGAACAATTCCGCGACCGGCTTGCCGAGTACGCGTTCGATCTCAAGGCGTGCGAGGTCGCCGGGGAACGGCGGCACGCGGTCCTGCAGGTTCGCGAGCTCGTCGGCGATTTCGAGCGGCAGGAGGTCGCGCCGCGTGGACAGCATCTGGCCGAACTTGACAAAAATCGGTCCGAGGTCCTCAAGCGCGTGGCGGATGCGCTGCTCGAGCGGCGCGTGGTCGCGCTTCGCCACCCAGTTCCACGGGAGCAGGTACCAGGTGAAGCGTATCGGCCGGAACAACGGGACCGACAGCACGAGCTCGTCCAGCCGGTGGCGGATCAGCACCTGGTTGATCCGGATGATCCGCCACAACTGGCGTAGCGACTTCACGCGCGCCCGCCAGCGAGGTTCTTCAGCCGCGCCTCGGCGCGCTCGACGTCATCGCGCAGCGCGTCGACTGCGCCAACGAAGCGCTCGACCTCGTGCCGCGTCGGCAACTCCCGACTTTCAAAGTGCAGGTACTCGCCGGCCATGTCACCAACTGTACGCGCCGTCTCAAGCCCGAATGCCGCAACCCCGCGGAACAACCGGCCGAGCTGGTGAGCCGGAACATCCCCGATTACCTGCGCGATTCGCTCCTCCGGTTCGAAGCGGGCGAGCCGAAGCATCCCGCGAAAGCGTTGCGCGACTTCTGCGTCGCCTTCAATGTGCAGCCTCCCGGGCGCTCCCCGGACGCCACGTGCGCTGACCAGGCGCAACAGTTCGCCGCTCGTTGCGCGGATCCGTGCATCGGGTTGCGGCCGTTGCTCGAGCGATACTGCCAAGCCGCCCGCGTGCGGGCTCAGCGTTACGCCGGTGCGCAAGTCGGTGAGCTCGACGACCACATGACGGCCGGCAAGCGCTGCGCACTCGGCGCGCGCTTCCGGCGAATCGGCAAGAAAGGCGTCAAACCCGGCCTGCAGCAGCCTTTGTAGTGGCTCTGCCGCGTTCACAGCCGGTAGCCGCGGTGTGCGGCGACGATGCCGCCGTTGAGGTCGAGCCAGTCGCAGCGCTCGAAACCTGCGCCTTCCATCATCACCTTTAACGCCGGCTGGTCCGGGTGCATGCGAATCGATTCGGCGAGGTAGCGGTAGCTCGCGGCGTCGCCGGCGACCAGCCGACCCATCGCGGGCAACACGCGGAACGAATACAAATCGTACAGCGGCGCGACTGCGGCCGACGGTTTCGAGAACTCGAGCACCAGCGCGCAGCCACCGGGACGCAGCACGCGGAACATCTCGGCGAGCGCTGCGGGTTTGTCAGTCACGTTGCGCAAGCCGAACGCAATCGTCACCGTGTCGAAGCTGTAGTCGGGGAACGGCAGCGACTCGGCATTCGCGAGCACGAACTCCACGTTGCCGACGATGCCGTCGTCGACGAGGCGGCGCCGACCCTGCTCGAGCATCGCCTCGTTGATGTCGGCGATCACGACCTTGCCGGTAGCGCCGACGCGCGGCGCGAGCAGCCGCGCGAGGTCGCCGGTGCCGCCCGCGAGGTCAAGCACGCGCTGGCCGACGCGCGGCCGCACGAGTTCGACTGCGTAGCGCTTCCATATCCGGTGCAGGCCGAACGACATCAGGTCGTTCATCAGGTCGTAACGCGCGGCGACGGAGTCGAACACCGCGCGCACTCGGTGTGCCTTCTCGTCGCGCGGTACGCGCTCGTAGCCGAAATCGGTAGTGGAATCGTTGCCCGTGCCCATCTGCGGAATTCTACAGCACCCATGTAGGAGCGGTGCTCTGCACCGCGATGGCAGAGCCCGCTACAGGGTGCCCTTCGCTGCCACCCGCTCCAGGTGCTCGTTCCAGAGGCGTTCCCGGTCGCGGCCAAGTTCCTCGAGCAGCTTCCACGAGTACAGCCCGCTGTCGTGGCCGTCGTCGAAGATCAAACGCACGGCGTAGTTGCCGACCGGCTCGATACCGCGGATGCCGACAGCTTCCTTGCCGGTCTCGACTTTCATTGGGCCACCGTGGCCCCGCACCTCAGCCGATGGGGAATAGACGCGCAAGTATTCGGCCGGCAACTCGTACGCGGTCCCGTCCTCAAACGCGACAGAAAGCGTGCGTTCGGACTTGCGGTACTTGATTTCTGTAGGGGTTGGCATAAGGGCATCGCGGTGCGGAGCACTGCTCCTACATTGCTTACTTTTTTTTCGCGCGCGGGTGCGCGCCGTCGTAAACATTGGCGAGGTGCTGGAAGTCGAGGTGGGTGTACACCTGCGTGGTCTTGATATCGGCATGACCGAGCAGCTCCTGTACCGCACGCAGGTCTCCGCTCGACTCGAGCAGGTGCGTCGCGAACGAGTGCCGCAGCATGTGCGGGTGCACATGTCGGCCGATGCCCTGCTTTTGCGCCCAGTACGACAGCCGTCCCTGCACGACGCGCGGGCTGATGCGACGGCCGCGCGTGCCGACGAATACCGCAGCCTCGCCCGTCGTAGCGATACCGCCACGCAGCTTCAACCACGCTGCGAGCGCGGTGCGCGCCTGACGTCCGACCGGCACCACGCGCGTCTTCGCGCCCTTGCCGGTCACGCGCACCTCGGCGCCCGCGAGGTCGAGGTCGTGCAGGTTGAGCGAACACAGCTCAGCGAGCCGCAACCCGGACGAGTAGAACAACTCCATGATCGCGCGGTCGCGGACCGTTTCCGGTGCGTCGCCGGGTATCGCGAGCAGGCTTGCGAGCAAGTCGGCGTCCAGTACCGCCGGTAGCTTGCGCATGGACTTTGGTGCGCGGACATCTTGTGCGGGGTTGTGGCCGAGCACGTGCTCGCGGATCAACCAGTTGCAGAAACTGCGTATCGTCGAAAGCTGTCGCTGCAGCGTGCGGCCGGCGAGCCCCCGGCGGTGTTGCGCGGCGATGAATGCACGCACCGCATGCACATCGAGCGCGGACCAATCGCGTACCGACTGGGCATCGCAGTATTTGACGAGGTCGGCGAGGTCGCGTGCGTACGCGGAAACAGTGTGGGGCGAGAGGCGGCGCTCGTGTTGCAGGTAGCGCCCGGTGAACGCTTCGACGAGCCCGAGCTGGGCGGCGTCCATCAGCCCCGACAGCGTGTGAGCGCGAGGCCTATCAGCGCGCCCATGCGGGCCAGGTACACGGTACCCATCGTCGGGTTGAACTGCTCGGGGCGACGGCTGCCGATGCCGAGCATCCCGTGCTCCGCGCGTGCGCCGAGCGGGATCAGTACCGCGGAAGCGATGGTCCCGGCGCGGTCACCGAACAGGATTTCGAGCTGTTCGGCTTTCAGCTTGCCGAGCACCGGTCGGTCGCCCTGCAGAAAATTGCGGAATTCCGTGAGTTCCGGCGCTTCGCGCGACATTGTGCGCGCCGGCGGCGGCACGGCCGGGTCGAAAGCGAACAGCGTGACATCGTCTGCGCCGAAGCCGTCGCGCAGTTGCTCGAATACCGCCTGCACGACTTGTTCTACGTCACCGGCCTCGAAGAGCGCGACCGTGAGCTTGTGCATGCGCTCCATCAACTGGTCGTTTGCGCGCGCAACCTCGACCAGGTCTACGAGCTTGCGCTCGACCTGACGGTTCTGCTGGCGCAGGATCGCGAGCTGCCGCTCGACCAGCGACACGGCTCCACCCGCAGGGTGCGGGATGCGCATGCGCGCGAACAGGTCTACGTTGGATTCAAAAAATTCGGGGTGCAACTGCAGGTATTCCACTACGGCCGCGTCGTCCAGGCCGGGATCAACTACACCGCGCTTGCGCTGCGTACTCATCTGTCGCTCCCCAACTCGCCGCGGAATACTTCGACGGCCGGTCCGGTCATCCACACCGGGTCGCCATCACCACCGCTCCAGCTTACCACGAGGCGTCCGCCGGGCAGGTCGACGCGCACGCGCTCATCGAGTTCCTGCCAGCGCCTGCCGACGGCAACCGCTGCGCACGCGCCGGTGCCGCACGCCAGAGTTTCGCCGGCGCCACGCTCATACACGCGCAGGCGGATATGGTCGCGCCCGACGACCTCCATGAAGCCGACATTCGCGCGGTCGGGGAAGCGAGCATGGTGTTCAAGGCGCGGTCCAAGTTCGGCAACCGGCGCGCGCCGTGCGTCGGGCGTCGTGAGCACGAGGTGCGGGTTGCCCATCGACACCGCACCGATGCGCACCGGCTCGCCGTCGAGTTGCAGTTCGTAACTGTCGGCGCGCTGATCTGCGACGAACGGGATGTCGGCCGGCTCAAAGCGCGGCGGCCCCATGTCTACAGTGACGAGTCCATCGTCGAGCAGCCGCGTCCGGACCACGCCGCCCGGGCTGTCCAGCGCCACCTCGCCGCCGTCGGTGAAACCGCGGTCGGCGAGCCACCGCGCGACGCAACGCACGCCGTTGCCGCACTGGCCGGCGGTGCTGCCGTCGGCGTTGTAAATCCGGTACCCGAACTTCGCGCCTGCGGAGTCGCTGCGCTCGACCACCAGGATCTGGTCGCAGCCGACGCCGGTGCGCCGGTTTGCCAGATGGCGCAGGAATTCGGGCTTCAGGGGCCCGGTGCCGGCGGTCTGGTCGAGGATGACGAAATCGTTGCCCAGACCGTGCATCTTAGTAAATGCGAGTGCCACGCGCTATTTCCCGCCCTTGGAGGCCGTAGAATTGACCAACGGCAAACCATCTCGCTTCAGGCAGCGGTCCATCACGACGAAAACCCCCGCCGCTTGGGCGCGCTCGGCCGATGGCGCGTCGATGACCCCGTCCTGCAGCCAGAGCGCCGGGATCCCCAAGCGTAGGACCTCTTCGACGATGGCCGGAACATGTTCCGGCGCCCGGAAGACATTCACGAGGTCGATCCGGTCCGGCACTTCGGCCAGCGTCGCCCACGCGCGTTCGCCGAGCACGGACTCGACGCCAGGCCGTACCGGGATAATGCGGAGCCCGGCGCGCTGCATCGCCTCGGACACGCCGAAACTGGGCCGCGTCGGCGTCGGCGACAGGCCGATGACCGCGATGTTGCGCACCTGCTGCAGGCGTGCCGCGATCTCGGCGTTTGTTGGATTGGTGAAGGCCATGACGCCAGCTATTCTGCCACGCCGTGGCATACTCCGTCCGATATGAAGTACGGGGATCTGCGGGATTTCATCGCGCTGCTG
>JAIVGZ010000005.1:34403-132568 GCA_020201335.1 Natronospirales bacterium | reverse complement strand
CACCGTCGCCGTGTACTCGCAGGCCGACCGCGAACAGAAGCACGTATTGCTCGCCGACGAAGCGGTCTGCATCGGCCCGCCGCCGTCATCGGAGAGCTACCTGAACATGCCGGCGATCATCTCAGCGGCCGAGGTAACCGACGCGCAGGCCATTCACCCCGGGTACGGGTTCCTGTCCGAGAACGCGGACTTCGCGGAGCGCGTCGAGCAGAGCGGGTTCATCTTCATCGGGCCGCGCGCCGAGACAATCCGGATCATGGGCGACAAGGTCGCGGCGAAGAAGGCGATGATCAAGGCTGGCGTGCCGTGCGTACCCGGCTCTGAAGGCGCGCTCGCCGACAACCCCGACGAAAACCTGAAGCTCGCGCGCCACGTCGGCTACCCGGTAATCATCAAGGCAGCCGGTGGCGGTGGCGGTCGCGGCATGCGTGTCGTGCACGCCGAGGGTGCGCTGCTGAATGCGATTTCGCTGACGCGTTCCGAAGCGCAGTCGGCGTTCGGCAATCCGATGGTCTACATGGAGAAGTTTCTCGGCCACCCGCGGCACATCGAATTCCAGGTACTCGCGGACGGCGAAGGCGACGCAGTCCACCTCGGCGAACGCGACTGCTCGATGCAACGGCGCCACCAGAAGGTCGTCGAAGAAGCGCCGGCGCCGGGTATCACCGACAAGCAGCGAAAGCAGATGGGCGAGCGTTGCGCCGATGCGTGCAAGCGCCTCGGCTACCGCGGCGCGGGCACCTTCGAGTTCCTGTTCCAGGACGGCCACTTCTATTTCATCGAGATGAATACCCGCGTGCAGGTTGAGCACCCGGTCACCGAAATGGTCACCGGCATCGACATCGTGCAGGAACAGCTGCGGATTGCCGCCGGCGAGCCATTCACCTTCAAGCAGAAGGACATCACCTGGCGCGGCCATGCAATCGAATGCCGCATCAACGCGGAGCACGCGCGCACCTTCGTGCCCTCGCCCGGCGTGATCCGGCAGTTCCACGCGCCGGGTGGGCCGGGCATACGCGTCGACTCGCACATCTACAGTGGCTACCGCGTACCGCCGTACTACGACTCTATGATCGGCAAGCTGATTGCATACGGCGAGACCCGGCAATCGGCACTCGCCCGCATGCGCAGCGCGCTGTCGGAGATCATCGTAGAGGGTATCGAGACCAACATCGCGCTCCACCAGGACATCTGCGCCGACCCGTCGTTCATACAGGGCGGTACCGACATCCATTACCTCGAGAAAAAGCTTGGGATGAAGTAGCGCTTCTTATGTGGCTGCTATTGAGGATGGAACTGGCCGGGCGTGCGCCGGCGGAGGTCGAGGCGGCGCTCAACGCAGTGGGCGCGCAGGCAATCACGCTCGACGATGCCGCCGACGACCCGGTGCTGGAACCGGCGCCCGGGGAAACACCGCTGTGGCCGTCGACGCGCGTGACCGGGCTGTTCCCGGGCATTGCCGACCGCGAGCTGCTGCGCGCAGCGCTCGCAAACGCACTTTCCGCCGACCCGCTTCCCCCGCACGAATTCATCGGCCTCGACGACCGCAGCTGGGAGCGCGAGTGGCTGAAGGACTTCAAGCCGCTGCGCTTCGGCAAACGGCTGTGGGTCGTCCCGGGCGAACACGCGCCGCCCGACCCGGGCGCGGTGAACTTGCTGCTCGACCCCGGGCTCGCGTTCGGTACCGGTACGCACGCGACGACGGCCCTCTGTCTTGAGTGGCTCGACGGCGTCGACCTGCGCGGCCGGAGCGTGTGCGACTACGGTTAATCGCGAATCACAGATTCGCTCCCACATCGGGAATCGCGAATCACAGATTCGCTCCTACAGGGGGCTGTGATTTTCTCGTTGCGAACATCCTCGCCGGGCCGCTGGTCGCGCTGGCGCCGCATTTTGGCGCGCTCACTGCGCCCGGTGCGCGCATCGCGGTATCCGGGTTGATCGAGCGGCAGATAGACGAAGTGCGCGCCGCGTACGCCGACTGGTGTCCGCTTGACGAGGTCGTCATGAAGGACGGTTGGGTGCGCCTGTCGGGCTCGAGGCGCTAGACTGCAACCATGTACACCCGCTGCGACGAATGCCAAACGCTATTCCGCGTGACGCGTGCGCAATTGAACGCGGCGCGTGGACAGGTTCGTTGCGGGCGCTGCGGCAACGTGTTCGACGCGCTGCTGTCGCTACAGGAGGAACTGCTCGTCGACGACGCGCACGAACAAGAAGCTGATATTCCGCGCGATGAAATTGAGTACATCGAACAGGACGAGCCGTACGAACCAGACGACGCGCCGCAGTACGACGAGCAACCGTTGTTCATGCCGCTCGATATGGACCCGCCGCAACGACGCAGGCGTTGGCCTTGGGCGCTCGCGGCATTCGTTCTCGCGCTTGCATTGACCGCACAGGCGGTGCATCTACAGCGCGAAACCCTCGTCGAACACGAGCGTTTCGGCCCTTATGTTTCAATGGCTTATGAGCGTCTCGGTATCGCGTTGAGAACCGAAGGGCGCTACGACCTCAACGCGTTCGCGCTGTTGCACCACGAGCTCGTCACGCACCCGCGCACGAGCGGCGCGCTGCACCTCTCCGGCGTGCTGAACAACGGTGCGCCGTTCGCGCAGCGTTGGCCGGTGCTCGAACTCAGACTCGAAGACCGCTTCGGCGACATCATCGCCGCGCGTCGCTTGCACCCGCGCGAGTACCTGCGTAACCCACCGCCCGATGACGAACCGATGCCGGCGAACGCGCGGCGCGCAATCGAGATCGAGTTCGTTGACCCGGGTCACGACGCGGTCGGTTTCAGTATCGACTTCTGCCTCGAACTGCGCGACGGTTTGCGCTGCAGTGCGCAAACGGAACGCTGAGCACCTCGGGCATGAAAAATGCACGCGCCCGTTTTTCCTGATAAATGAATGGCCGCTCTCTCGCAAATCGGACTTGACACAACAGTTTTTTGACACCCGCGTGAATGTCGTTATCATTCATCTCCCCCATCTGTAGTGTGATTCGCAATGCGGTTAATGTTCATCGGCGCGCTTGAACTGGCGAACAACTTAGTAGTGGCGCCGATGGCCGGAGTGACCGACCGACCGTTCCGTCAGTTGTGCAGGGCGATGGGCGCGGGACTTGCGGTATCGGAGATGGTGACTTCCGACCGGCGCTTGTGGAGCACCGGCAAGAGCCGCCGCCGGATGGACCACGCAGGCGAAGTTGAACCGCGCAGCGTGCAGATTGCCGGCGCTGACCCGCAGATGATGGCGGATGCGGCAAGGGAGAACGCGGACCGCGGCGCCCAGTTGATAGACATCAATATGGGTTGCCCCGCGAAGAAGGTGTGCAACCGGATGGCCGGTTCCGCGCTGCTCGCCGACGAAGTACTCGTCGGCCGGATACTCGAAGCGGTGGTTGGCGCGGTCGCGGTGCCGGTCACGCTGAAGATCAGGACCGGCCCTGCGCCGGACGACCGCAACGGCGAGCGCATTGCGCGCATCGCGGAACAGAGCGGCGTGATGGCGCTGGCGGTACACGGCAGGACGCGCGCTTGCGCGTTCCGCGGCGAAGCCGAATACGAAACGATCCGCGCGATCAAACGCGCGGTATCGATACCGGTGATCGCGAACGGCGACATCGACAGCCCGGAGAAGGCGCGTCGTGTCCTCGCGGAAACCGGCGCCGACGGCATCATGGTCGGGCGCGCAGCACAGGGGCGGCCGTGGATTTTCCGCGAGATCGCCCACTACCTGGCTACCGGCACAAAGTTGCCGGAGCCGGGGCCAGCCGAAGCGGGCGAAATCCTGCTCGGTCACCTCGAGAACCTGTACGGGTTCTACGGGGTGGAACTAGGGGTCAGGGTCGCCCGCAAGCATATCGGTTGGTACGCGGGCAGCCAGCCGGGTCACGAAGGGTTCAGGCAGTCGGTGATGCGCGTCGACAGCGCATCGGAACAGTACCGCCGCGTGCGGGGCTATTTCGACCGGCTAGCCAATGGGGAGGAGTTGGCAGCATGACAGTTCGCAGCAATGCCGTCCGGGTGACGCGCACACACGCCTATAGAGAAGCTTTCCGGGTAGAGCGCGACGATGGACGACCTCTGCGCGCATGCGCCGAGTCGGCATTGCGACAGTACCTCTCCGAGCTCGACGGCCACGGTGTTTCCGACCTTTACCACCTCGTGATCAGCGAAGTCGAGTTCCCGCTATTGAAGACCGTGCTTGAGCACGCCGGCGGCAACCAATCCCGCGCGGCCGAAATGCTCGGGATTAATCGCAGCACGCTGCGCAAGAAACTCCGCCAGCACGGACTCGACCGCTGACCACCCGATGACCCGCATCCAGCGCGCGCTGATCAGCGTTTCAGACAAGACCGGCGCCGTTGAACTCGGGCGTGCATTGCACACGCACGGCGTCGAGATTCTTTCCACCGGCGGTACCGCCAAGCTGCTTGCCGACGCCGGCATCCCGGTCATCGAGGTCGCCACCCACACCGGTTTCCCCGAAATCATGGACGGGCGCGTGAAGACGCTGCACCCGACCATCCACGGCGGCATCCTCGGCCGCCGTGGCACCGACGACGCGGTGATGGCTGAGCACGGCATCGCACCGATCGACCTCGTCGTCGTCAACCTGTACCCGTTCCGGGAGACCGTCGCGCGGCCGGGTTGCAGCTACGACGACGCAATCGAGAACATCGACATTGGCGGACCGGCGATGGTGCGCGCCGCAGCAAAGAACCACGCGTCGGTGACCGTCGTTGTCGACGCCACCGACTACCCGCGCGTGCTCACGGCAGTTGAAGCCGGCGATATCCCGTTCGAACTGCGCCGTGAGCTTGCAGCGAAGGCGTACGCGCACACTGCCGCATACGACGGCGCGGTCAGCGACTGGCTCGGCGGCTTCGATGCTTCCGGTGAACGGTCCGACTTCGGCGCCACGCACACGCTGCAGGTGAAAAAAGCGCTCGACCTTCGCTACGGCGAAAACCCGCACCAGCGTGCCGCGTTCTACGCCGAGCACGCGCCGTCAGAGCCCGGCATCGCGACCGCGACGCAGCTGCAGGGCAAGGAACTGTCGTTCAACAACATCGCTGATGCCGACGCGGCGCTCGAATGCGTGAAGCAATTCGACGCGCCGGCCTGCGTGATCGTCAAGCACGCAAACCCGTGCGGCGTGGCGGTCGCCGGCTCCTTACTGGAAGCGTACGAACGCGCGTACCGGACCGATCCGACTTCAGCGTTCGGCGGCATCATCGCGTTCAACCGCGAACTCGATGGCACGACCGCTGCCGCAATCGTCGAACGGCAGTTCGTCGAGGTCATCATCGCGCCCGCGGTGGACGCTGCCGCCCGCGTTGCGGTCGCCACGAAAAAGAACGTGCGCCTCCTGGTCTGCGGCAAGTGGCCGGAACAGCGCGTGCCGGCGCTCGACTACCGGCGCGTCACGGGCGGACTGCTCGTCCAGGACCGGGACCTCGCTGAGGTCGCTGACGCCGACCTCAAAGTGGTCAGCAAGGTCGAACCAACCGGTGCGCAGCTGCATGACTTGCTGTTCGCATGGCGCGTCGCCAAGTTCGTGAAATCCAATGCTATTGTCTATTGCCGCGAGCTCGCCACCGTCGGTATCGGCGCCGGCCAGATGAGCCGCGTGTACAGCGCGCGCATCGCCGGCATCAAGGCCGCCGACGAAGGCATCGAGGTCCGGGGGTCGGTCATGGCGTCCGACGCGTTCTTTCCGTTCCGCGACGGCATCGACGCAGCCGCCGAGGCAGGCATCGCCGCGGTGATCCAGCCCGGGGGCTCGCAGCGCGACGCTGAAGTTATCGCCGCCGCCGACGAGCACGGACTCGCGATGATATTCACCGGCATCAGGCATTTCAGACACTGACGTGAGAGTTCTCATCATCGGCGGCGGCGGCCGCGAACACGCGCTGGCCTGGAAGGCCGCGCAGTCGCCGCGCGCGAGTCAGGTGTTCGTCGCGCCCGGCAACGCCGGCACCGCGCTCGAACCCGGCGTGACCAATGTCGAAATCGCCGCCGACGACCTCGATGGCCTGCTCGCGTTCGCGCAGCGTGAACGTGTCGACCTGACGATTGTCGGGCCTGAGGTGCCGCTGGTCGCCGGCGTCGTGGACCGCTTCGAGGAACAGGGCGTGCGCATATTCGGGCCGACGGCCGCTGCCGCGCGGCTTGAGGGCTCGAAGGCGTACGCAAAGGACTTCATGCAGCGCCACGGCATCCCAACCGCGCGCTACGCCACGTTCACCGAGGTCGAGCCGGCTGTCGCCTTCGCACGCACGCTCAGCGCGCCACTGGTAGTGAAAGCGGACGGACTCGCCGCGGGCAAGGGCGTAATCATCGCGCAGTCGCACGACGAAGCCATCGCTGCGATCCGCGACATGCTGGCAGGCAACGCGTTCGGCGACGCCGGGCACCGTGTCGTGGTCGAGGAATTCCTCGCCGGCGAAGAAGCGAGCTTCATCTGTATGGTGCGCGGTGGCGCAATCATGCCGCTCGCGACCTCGCAGGACCATAAGGCGCGCGACGACGGCGACAAAGGCCCGAACACCGGCGGCATGGGCGCGTACTCGCCGGCGCCGGTCGTCACGCAGGCGCTGCACGACCGAATCATGCGCGAAGTGGTCGAACCTACGGTACGCGCGCTCGCACAGGAGGGTACGCCGTACACGGGCTTCCTCTATGCCGGCGTGATGATCGGTGACGACGGCGCGCCGCGAGTACTGGAGTTCAACTGCCGCTTCGGCGACCCGGAGACGCAGCCGATCCTGTTCCGTTTGAAGTCCGACCTCGTCGACCTGGTCTCAGAGGCGCTGGACGGCAACCTGGCCGGATACCCGATTGAATGGGACCCGCGCCCGGCGGTCGGGGTGGTGCTGGCGGCCGGCGGTTACCCCGGAAGCGTGCGGAAGGGCGACATAATCTCGGGCATCCCCGCCGACGCGCCCGACGCGAAGGTGTTCCACGCCGGCACTGCGTTGAAAGACGGCCAGGTGCTCACCAGCGGCGGGCGTGTGCTGTGCGCAGTCGGGGTGGGCGAAACGGTTTCCGCAGCGCAGACGCGCGCGTACGCGCTTGTGGACGCGATTTCGTGGGAAGGGATGTTTTGCCGACGGGATATCGGACATCGAGCGGTTCAGCGGGAAGGCTAATCGCGGTGCGGAGCACCGCTCCCACAAGGCTGAGGAATCGCGAATCACAGATTCGCTCCCACAGGCCAAAGGGCCGCGATTCTGATTTCTTACCGCCGCATCGAGTCGAAGAACTCCGCGTTGGTCTTGGTGTCCTTCATCTTGTCCATCAGGAATTCCATCGCCGCAAGCTCGTCCATCGAGTGCAGCAGCTTGCGCAGGATCCAAACCTTCGCGAGCTCGCCCTCGGGCATCAGCAGCTCTTCGCGGCGCGTGCCGGAGCGGTTGATGTGGATGGCCGGGAAGATGCGCTTCTCGGAGATACGACGGTCGAGGTGGACTTCCATATTGCCGGTGCCCTTGAACTCCTCGTAAATCACGTCGTCCATACGCGAACCGGTGTCGACGAGCGCGGTGGCGAGGATCGTCAGGCTACCGCCCTCCTCGATGTTGCGCGCGGCGCCGAAGAAGCGCTTCGGGCGCTGCAGCGCGTTCGCGTCGACGCCGCCGGTGAGCACCTTGCCCGATGACGGCACAACGGTGTTGTACGCGCGGCCCAGGCGCGTGATCGAATCGAGCAGGATTACAACGTCTTTCTTGTGCTCGACCAGGCGCTTCGCCTTCTCGATCACCATCTCGGCGACCTGTACGTGGCGGCTGGCCGGCTCGTCGAAGGTCGACGACACGACTTCGCCACGTACCGACCGGCTCATCTCGGTGACTTCCTCAGGGCGCTCGTCGATCAATAGCACGATCAGGTAGCACTCGGGGTGGTTGTGCGCGATCGACTGCGCGATGTTCTGCAGGATCATCGTCTTGCCGGCCTTCGGCGGCGAGACGATCAGGCCGCGCTGGCCCATGCCGATCGGCGACACCAGGTCGATGACGCGCGCGGTGATGTCCTCGGTGCTGCCATTGCCAAGCTCGAGCTTCAGGCGGCGCTTCGGGAACAGCGGCGTCAGGTTCTCGAACAGCACCTTGTTCTTGGTGTTCTCCGGCGAGTCGAAGTTGATCTCGCTGACCTTCAGCAGCGCGAAGTAGCGCTCCCCTTCCTTCGGCGGCCGGATCTTGCCGCTGATCGTGTCACCGGTGCGCAGGTTGAAGCGGCGGATCTGGCTCGGCGACACATAGATGTCGTCGGGGCCGGCCAGGTACGAGCTGTCGGCGGAGCGCAGGAAGCCGAAGCCGTCCTGCAGGATTTCGAGTACACCATCGCCGAAGATGTCCTCCCCGCTCTTCGCGTGCGCCTTGAGCAGCGCGAAGATGACATCCTGCTTGCGGGAGCGCGCGATGCCCTCGATGCCCATCTGGCTCGCAATCTCGATTACCTCAGCCGCGGACTTCGTCTTGAGTTCGGTCAGGTTCATTGTTTGTGTATTTCCGGGAAGGGATGGCGGCGGTGTGGATTCGGTTCTCGGGGCGCGCCGCCGGCGCGCCCTGACCGTATTGTTATCGTTCAAATGTTCGTATCCAGGAACGCCGCAAGCTGCGACTTGGTCAGCGCGCCGACCTTGGTCGCCTCGACGTTACCGCCCTTGAACAGCATCAGGGTCGGGATGCCGCGGATGCCGTAACGCGGCGGCGTCTGCGGGTTCTCGTCGATGTTCAGCTTGACGACCTTCACCCGGCCCTCGTAGTCCTTCGCAATCTCGTCGAGGATTGGTGCGATCATCTTGCACGGGCCGCACCACTCGGCCCAGTAGTCCACCAGCACCGGGGCCTCGGCCTTCAATACGTCCGCGTCAAAGCTCTGGTCACTGGTGTGTACGATCTGCTCGTTCACTTGTTTCTACTCCGTGTTGTGTCGGCCGGCAGCGGATACTGGTGCGGGAGTCAGGTATGATGTAGCCCGATGAAACAGGCACACGGTCCCTGCTGGCGAACGGTCTCAAAGCGATTTCTTCGAGTGGAAGCGCTGGTGGGCGGAGCCCGGTGCGCTGGTCCGGAACAACTTGAGATGTATTTCACCGCAACAGGCCGAAGAATTCAAGCATGACAGAACGACACCTGACCGAAACCCGGTTCGATTCCCTCGGGCTGCTCCCGCAACTTCTGCAAGGCGTTGAGGATGCAGGATTTTCCAACTGCACCCCGATTCAGGCCGGCACGCTGCCGCTCGCACTCGCTGGAAAGGACGTAGCCGGGCAGGCGCAGACCGGTACCGGAAAGACCGCAGCATTCCTGCTCGCGCTGTACCAGTACATGATGAAAAACGAGCCGCTCGCGTCGCGCAAGGCGAACCAGCCGCGCGCGCTCGTGCTCGCGCCAACGCGCGAACTCGCAATCCAGATCTGGCGCGATGCCGAGGTGCTCGGCAAGCACACCGGCTTCAAGAACGGGCTCGTGTACGGCGGTACCGGCTACGACCAGCAGCGCGAGATGTTGACCGACGGCGTCGACGTGCTAATTGGTACACCCGGCCGCATCATCGACTACTTCAAGCAGGGCGTGTTCGATTTGAAGGCCGCGCAGGTACTGGTGATGGACGAAGCCGACCGCATGTTCGACCTCGGATTCATCAAGGACATCCGCTACCTGCTCCGCAAGATGCCGGACCCGGCGGAGCGCCTGAACATGCTGTTCTCGGCGACGCTCGCACAGAAGGTGCTCGAGCTCGCGTACGAGCACATGAACGACCCCGAGAAGGTTGAGATCACGCCGGAGCGCGTGACCGCGGACCGCGTGCGCGAGCTCGTGTACCACACCTCGAACGAAGACAAGATCCCGCTGCTGATCCATTTGCTGAAAGGCACCGACCCGCGCCGCAGCCTGGTGTTCGTCAACACCAAGCGCGTGGCGGAGCAGCTCGCCGACTGGCTGAATGTGAACGGACTGAATGCCGAGACGATTTCCGGCGACGTGCCGCAGAAGAAGCGCGAGAAGTTGCTTGGGCTGTTCCAGAGCGGCGAACTGCCGGTGCTGGTCGCGACCGACGTCGCCGCGCGCGGCTTGCACATCCCGGACGTCAGCCACGTGTTCAACTTCGACCTGCCGCAGGACTGCGAGGACTACGTCCACCGCATCGGCCGCACTGCGCGCGCCGGCAAGGCCGGCGACGCAATCAGCTTCGGCTGTGAGGAGTATGTGTTCTCGCTACCCGACATCGAGAAGTACATCGGCCACAAGATTCCGCTCGAGCCGATTCCCTCGGACCTGCCGCGCGATGGCTTCGTGCGCCCGGCGCGCCGTCCGCGCAAACCGGCCCCCGCCGGCCGGGGTGGCCGCCCCGGTGGTCGTAGCGGCGGTGGTGGCCCCCGTGGCGGTGGCGGCGGTGGCGGCCGGCGCCAACACGGCAAGAAACCCGCGCACGGCTGATGACCGACCCGTTCGACAAGTGCCGCCTGTGCACCGGGTCGAAATGCTGCACCTACATCACGCAGCACATCCCGGCGCCGCGCTCGCTCACCGACTTTGACTTCCTGCTCTGGCAGGTCTCACACCAAGGCGTGTCGGTGTTCCAAGCGGGCGACGGCTGGTTCCTGCAATTCGAAGCGCGCTGCGCGCACCTGCAGGCGGACCGCCGCTGCGGCATCTACGAGACGCGCCCGCAGGTCTGCCGCGAGTACACGAACGACTGGTGTGAGTTCGACGAGCAGGCGGAGAAACACTACAAGTTGCACTTTGCGGACCACGCCGCGCTAGACGCGTACTGCCGCAAACGGTTCCGGCGCTGGGACGCTCGCCACGCACCAGAGCGTCGTTCGGCCTGAGCCGCTAAGGCAGTATCTCCGAAAAGTCCGTTATCCATTCGAAGCCGTTCACTTCCCGGGCCGGTCGGTCGGACGCCGGTTTGGCCACCGCGACCAGATACGCAATACCGTACGCGCGGGCGGCGCCGAGCACGCTCAGGCTGTCGTCGATGAACAGCGTATCGGCGCGGTCGAACGGCTCACGCGCGGCGAGGCGTTCCCAGAACGCGGGGTCCTCTTTCGGCGCGCCAAAATCGTGCGAGCTGTAGACCGCGTCAAAGTGCCCGCCGATGCCGGTCTTCCTTAGCTTGACCTCTAGCGCGCCGTGGTGCGCATTGGTCACCAGCGCTACGCGCTTGCCGAGCGCGCGCACCGCATCGAGGAAGTCGATCACGTGCGGGTGCACGCGGATTTCGTGCTCGACCTCGCGCTTCAGCGCGGCGACATCGAAGCCGAGCTCGCGGCTCCAGTGGTCGAGGCAGTACCAGTTCAGCGTGCCCTCGTGGCTCTTGAACACCGGGAACAACTCGCGCTTCGCGTCGTCGGCGGTGAGGCCGCGGTTCTCGCCCCAGCGCTGCGGCACAAGGTCCTGCCAGAACCAGTTGTCGAACTTGAGGTCGAGGAGCGTGCCGTCCATGTCGAGCAGCACGGTTCCGATTGCGGACCAGTCGAGGGGCGTTTTCAGCACGCTGCTATGATACCGGCATGATTTCCCGCGCGCTGCTCGACCAAGTATCCGCAATCGCTACCGTAGCCGGCGAGCGCATCCTCGAGGTCTACGGAACGAATTTCGCTGTAGACACCAAGGACGACGCATCGCCGGTCACCGCGGCCGACCTCGCCGCGCACCGCGAGATTATCGCGCGGCTGCGCAAGCTGGAGCCCAAGCTGCCAATCCTGTCGGAGGAATCCGCAGCCGTACCGTTCGCCGAGCGTTCCCGATGGTCCCGCTACTGGCTCGTCGACCCGCTAGACGGCACGCGCGAGTTCGTGAAGCGTAACGGCGAGTTCACCGTGAACATCGCACTGGTGGACGACGGCGCGCCGGTGCTCGGCGTCGTGCACGTGCCGGTCACCGGCGTCACCTACCTTGCGGCGCGCGGCGTCGGCGCATTCCGTGCTGAATCCGGCGCGCAGGCAACGCCGATAAAGGTACGCATGCCGGCCGCGAAGCCGCCGGTCGTCGTCGGGAGCCGCTCGCACGCGGGCGCGTCGCTTGCCAGCTACCTGAAAGCGCTCGGCGAGCACGAACTGGTATCGGTCGGCAGCTCGCTGAAATTCTGCCTGGTCGCAGAAGGGGCCGCCGACTGCTATCCGCGCTTCGGCCCGACCTCCGAATGGGATACCGCCGCCGCGCAGTGCGTCGCTGAGGTCGCAGGCGCCGACGTCACCGACCTCCATGGTCTGCGGCTGCGCTACAACACTGATGAGTCGCTGCTCAACCCGCACTTTATCGTCTGCGCGGACCCGGCGTTCCGCGCCGCGTTGCAGGGGCTCTGACTAACCATGAGCCAGTCCGTACGTACAGAGAAGTTCGAGGCAGACAAGCTCGCCAAGCGCCTGCGCCACCAGGTGGGGCGGGCGATCCAGGACTACAACATGGTCGGGCCCGGCGACCGGGTGATGGTCTGCGTGTCCGGCGGCAAGGATTCGTACGCGCTGCTCGACATCCTGCTCGGCCTGCAGCGCAGCGCACCGGTGGAATTCCAGCTGGTCGCAGTGAATCTGGACCAGAAGCAGCCGGACTTCCCCGCGCATGTACTGCCGGATTACCTCGAGTCCCGCGGTGTCGAGTACGCGGTGATCGAGCAGGACACCTACAGCGTCGTCAAACGCGTAATCCCGGAAGGCAAGACGATGTGCGGGCTCTGCTCACGGCTGCGGCGCGGCGCGCTGTACCGCTGGGCTTCGGAGAACGGGGTGACGCGCATCGCGTTGGGCCACCACCGCGACGACATGATCGAGACGCTGTTCCTGAACATGTTCTTCGGCGGACGGCTTGCCGCGATGCCGCCGAAGCTGCTGTCGGATGACGGCGCGCACGTCGTCATCCGGCCGCTGTCGTACTGCGCAGAAGCCGACCTCACCGCGTACGCCGACGACCGCGCGTTTCCGCTGATACCGTGCCTGCTCTGCGGCAATGAGGAGCACGCACAGCGCAAGCAGGTGAAGGCGATGCTCGCAGAGTGGCAGCGGCAGCATCCCGGCCGGCTCGAAACGATTTTCAAGGCGATGCAGACCGTACAACCGTCGCACCTCGCCGACCGCGAACTATTTGATTTTTCCGGCGCGGCCGGTTCGGCGAATTGGCTGGACTGAGGCCGCGCTCGCGGGTGCGTCAGCTTGCCAGCCACGAAGCAGCGCTGCGAACTCGTCCGCCGGCAGCGGTCGATTGAAAAAGTAGCCCTGTAACTCGTCGCAACGGCGTGCGCGCAGGAACTGTGCATGTTCGGCGCTCTCGACGCCCTCGGCGACCACCCGTAGGCCGAGCGCGTGCCCAACCGCAATCACCGCGTCCGTCAGGCTGCGGTCCTGCTGGTCAGCAAGCGCGCCGCGCACGAACGCCGCATCGATCTTGATTACGTCGAACGGGAAGTGCTTCAGCGTCGACAACGACGAGTACCCAGTGCCGAAATCGTCGAGCGCAGTGCGCGCACCCAGTCCGCGCACTGCGCCGAGGACGCGTTTCGCCTGCTCAGCGTCACGCATCAGCATGCTTTCCGTAATCTCAAGTTCGAGCAGTTCCGGCGGCATACGGGATTGCTGCAGCGCGGACTGCAGGTCGTCCAGCAGCACGCGGTCGCTGAACTGCCGCGCGGAGAGGTTGACCGACATCCGCAAGCCGGGGAATCCTTCCTGATGCCATGCCACGCATTGGCGACAGGCTTCGCGGAGCACCCACTTGCCGATTTCGACGATCTGTCCCGTCTCCTCCGCCACCGGGATGAACTCGAGCGGTGGTACCAGACCTACACCGGGTCGATTCCAGCGGACAAGCGCCTCGGCACCCACAATCTGATTGCTGCGTGCATCCACCCGCGCCTGGTAATGCACGACGAACTCGTTGTTGTTGAGTGCGCTAGCCAGGTCGGCTTCGAGCGCCAGCCTGCCGAGCGAATGCTCGTTCAACTTTTCAGAATAGAACTGGTAGTTGTTCTTGCCCTCGGCCTTCGCGTGGTACATCGCCACATCCGCATGCTTCAACAGCGCTTCGTGGTCACCACCGTCATCCGGGAACAGTGCAATGCCGATGCTCACCGTCACCCTGACCTCGCTCCCAGGCAGCGACACCGGCCGGCTGGTTGCCTCCAGGATGCGCTCCGCGACGCGCGAAAGCTGGCGTTCGGCCGTGGTCTCCGGGACAAGGATTACGAACTCGTCGCCGCCGATCCGCGCGACGAAGTCGCTTTCGCGTAATACGGATTTCAGGCGCGAAGATATCTCCCGGAGCAATTCGTCGCCGGCACCGTGGCCGAGCGTGTCGTTGATGACCTTGAAGCGGTCGAGGTCGAGCAGAAACACGCCGAACTGCCGCCCGTTCCGCTTCGACAGCGCGATGGTTTGTGTGAGGAAGCGCGTGAAGTAAGCGCGGTTCGGCAGTTCAGTTAACGAGTCATGGAACGCCAAGTGTTCGACGCGTGCCGCGTGCGCGGCCTGCTCTTCCGCCGCACGCGTTCTGGCGCGCTGCATCGTCCACCCGACCCTGCCGAGCGCGCCGAGGACCAGGAGCACGAGCGCGCTGCCGAACAGCGCGCGCCGGATGTGCGAACCATTCGCCGCCCCGGCTGCAGCCAGCCCATCGGCCTCGGACAAACCGACCACGACAAACAGTGGAAAGTCGTACAGCGGCCGCGCGCTGAGGTACCCGCGGGCGCCGTCCCATTCGATGGTTGCCGGGGTTTCGGCGGAACGGGCCAGGCGCTCGATGTCGACCTGGGATCCGGAACTCGATGCACCACCCTGCCGCAAGATCCGGCAGAAGCCGTCCGCGCCGAGGAGGCCAATCCTGCCGTGCGTGCCGATGCGAGCCTGATCGAATGAAGCGACGAAGAACTCCGGGTCGACCAGCACGACTGCGATGCCGGCAAAAGCGCCGTCGGCGGCCGACACCCGATAGCTGAACGGCAACAGCGAGCCACCGGTTGCAGGATCCCGCCAGGGCATGCCGACGACCGGAGAGTCGTAATCGCGCTGTTGTTCGAAGAAATCCATCCCGGCGACGCTGGTGTCGGGCAACGGGCGTGTGCTCTCAATGACCGCACCGTGTTCGTCGGTTCGGGCGATAGTGAACAATAGACTCGGCGGCAGCAATTCATTGGCCTCGAGCGCCGGCAGCACCGGCGCCCCCACACCCCGTCCCAGCGCCTGCTGTTGTGCGACTGCATGCCGTACGAGGCGCAGCGCATGGCCGATTTCGCGCAGCGTACGCGCCACCTGCGCCTCGTAGGTCTCGGCCAGTTCTACGGTCGACGCCCGCGTCGCGCGCGTCGCGGCTTCGCTCTCGAATTCCGCGAACATGAATGTGCCCCACCAGATCGTCGCAAGCAACAGCACGCCGACGACGCTGAGCGCGACGGACGAATTGGCCAGCAGGGCTCGCAGTGCGCGGTAGCGTATCGGCATCAGGGGTCGATCCGGACCACGCGCACGGATGGAGTGACCAGCGCGGGGGCAACGTAGCCGATTGCGTGCGGGTTACGCGCAACGAATTCGACCAATTCCGCGTCACTCCGCACCTGCCGCGGCGGTTTGCCGCGGCCGGTGAACACGAGACGCGACCAGTGCGCACGCAATTGCGCCGCGTTCCGCTGCAGGATCTCGCGGTAGAAAGCCTCCTGGACGCCATCGCTCTCAAACCGGTCAACCGGGAGCACGGTCCGGCCGTCCGGCAACCGTCTCAAGCGACCCAGGTAGATGTCGGCGACCTCGTTCGATGCGAGTACGGTCACAGGGCTATGCACCGCGACGATCACCACAAACTCCGCTCCGACGGCGAACGCCGGGCGCGCGAGCAGCGCCACGGCCAACACCACCATGACTGCGCAGCGGCCCATGGCTAGAACACGAAGTCCAGGCTGATGGAGATGATGTCCGCGCACTCGCCGCGCAAGTGGTCAGGCTGGAGATTCGTAAACATGCCATTCGAGCCGTCGGCGACTTCTATGTAGTCATATTGGAACTTGAACGCCATGTTGGAGCGGAAGTCCCAGCGCACGCCGGCGCTCAGCGTCGACTGTTCGGCGGTCGTTGCCATAAAGGCGTTGAGCCCCGCGTTCAGTTGTGCGCCGACGGCGGCGAGGTCGGGGGGAAGCGACGACAGGTCGAGCCCCGGCGTAGTCGTCGGGCCATTCCGGTAAATGCGCGCGTAGGTGGCGTAGGGCGTGATGGCCCCAAAGCGCCGGCCTGCGCTTATGTAGCCGGCAGTGCTGGCGCCGATCACCGACTGCGTATCGACCTTGCCGATCTCGGCCATAACGAACCAGTCGAGCGGCTCGTAGCTCGCGCCGACGGTCCAGATACGGCCACGATCCCCGTCCATCGCAAAGCGTTCGGCGATGTCGGCTCCGGCTGGTCCGAACATCCGGAACGCATCGAACAACGGGTCCAACGCGGCCAACCGCAGTTCGCCGCTCAGGTACGAAGCCCGCAACTTCCAGGCGCCGGCCTCGGCGGTCTGGTAGACCCCGAATTGTGACCCCGCCTCGACTGTTACGCCTGGACTGATGTGCGTGTAACCCTGGCCGACGGTCACGTCCGTCGTGTGGGTCCAGCTTCCGGTGCGGGTACGGTAACGCAGCTCGACACCGTCGCTGCTGGTCATCGGCGAAAGCGAGTAAAGTTCGGGCGGCGGGCGAACCCACGGGTTCGCATAACTGACTTTTCGCGTATCCGCGACCATGAAGGTCGGCAATACGACGCGTCCGACGCTCACGCTGAAGTCCGGCGTCAGCGCGTAACGCAGGTTCGCCCATTCGATGACGGGCTCGTAGCTATCGTCGTAGCGCTGCTCGACCATCGCCTGGACGATGCCGGTCCAGCGGTCCGAAAATGCGACCGTCAGCTGGGCACCGAGCCGGCTGTCGACCTCGTGACTCCAGGTATTCGTGTACCCGGCGCCGGTCGGACGGAACTGGCCCGCTACATAGTCCGCGGAATCCTCACTCGAACCGACGAACCCCAATGTGCCGAAGCCGCTTAGCTTGACGCGACCTGGCTCGCCATCGGCGGCGCTGACCTGCATGCTGGGCAACAGCATGGCAAGCACGGCTGCGAGCATCCCTGCCCTGATGGTGTTCGGCATACCCCCCTCCCGTTAACGACGCTCCGACATTTCGGATGCGCGCAAAGGCTCGAAAAGGGAATTTATGCTGCACTTTCGGTGGTCCCGCTGTCTTGGGCCACAAGGGCCTTTAGACCGGTAACTTTGTGCCCCCGCCTTTCAACGGGTTTACCTTTACGAGCTGGGGACATTATGCCTTTCTAAAAAGGGCTGCGCATACGGAAATCTACTTACGCGCATTGATGAAGGTCATCTTGCGCACATAAAAAAAGCCCCGCTGAGCGGGGCTTTTTCTGTTTCTTGGAGTCGAGCTTTTTAGGCTGCAGTGACCTTGGTCGCCTGCAGGCCTTTCGGGCCCTTCTCGCTTTCAAAGTTTACGGTCTGCCCCTCGGTCAGGGTGCGGAAACCTGAACCCTGGATCGCGGAGTAGTGGACGAATACATCATCGCCACCGTCGGACGGAGCAATAAAGCCGAAGCCTTTTGCTTCGTTGAACCACTTGACGGTACCTGTTGCCATACGGAATTACCTCATTCGTTTTCAATTTTGGTGTAGCTTGAAGGGCATTGCGGGAACGAACGGAGGGACTTCCAAGATGGAACTATTTCCGCGAAACCAGCAAAGCAGACGCTTCAGCTGTCGGCGAGTATAGACCCAGTTCTTTGAATATTCCAGCAAAATGGTGGCGGCCCGTCCCCAACGGGCGCAAAATCAGCGAATTGGCAGGCCCGGCGCGGGTCCGCGGGCCCCGGTGAGGCGGCCCGGGTGGGCGGTGAACGATGATGGACGACGACGAATACGCTTCCCTCAAACAGCGCATTCGAGAGCTCAAGCTCAAGCACCACGACCTCGACTGCGCGCTCCGGGCGCTCGCCGAGCGGCCGGTCGTCGACCAACTCCAGCTCGCCCGATTCAAGAAAGAGAAGCTACGCCTGAAGGATCAGATTACCCGCCTGCAGAGCCGTCTGATTCCCGACCTGAACGCCTGAGCAGGAAATCGAGGTACAGCGCTGCCGATTCACCGGGGCGCTCGACCATTGGCGAATGGCCGGTGTTCGACATCACATGAAACTCGGCCTGCGGCAGCGCTCGCGCGAACACTTCGATGCTCGACAGGTCCAGGATCCGGTCGGAATCTCCCCAAAGTACGAATACCGGCGTGTCGATGTCTGGCAACAGCCCGGTGACCTCGGCACGGCGGGACCATATGTCGTGCCACATTTTCTCGTGGAATTCGGCCCGCGCGGCAAAGCGGCGGGCGAGCACCGCCCCCACCGGCCAAGGCATCAGCGGTGGCTCCTCGAAGACGAGCTTCAGCAGCGCCTCGAAGTCGGCGCGCGAATCCACGATCAGCGGGTTGTTGCCCGCCGCGACCATCCGCTCGAACGGGCTCTCTTGCGGCGGGTCGACGCCGGCGGCCGAGAACAGGCCGAGCGTCAGCACGCGGTCCGGGTTCGCGTGCGCGTACAGTACGGCCGCCATGCCGCCGAGCGAGTTGCCGGCGATGTGGAAACGGTCCACGCCGATTTCATCGAGGCCCTGAGCAAGCCGCGCGACAAGGTACGGAACGTCATGGACCTCATCGGTGCGGCGCATGCTGTCGCCGTGCCCAGGGAGGTCTATCGCGATGACTCGGTACTGGTCCGGGATGTGGCTAACGAAACGCGTCCACGAATCCTTCTCTGACGCGAAGCCGTGCAGCAAGACGATTGTTTCGCCGGCCGCTGGGCGCTCGAGGTAGGCGAGCCGGTAGCCGTCGAACTCGACTTCGTACCGATCGAGCCCGGCGCGTTCCCGCGCCAACTCTAGGCCCAGGTCGAATACGCGTTCATCAGCCGGCTTCTGCCCGCATGCCGCGAGCAATATCGCCGCCAGAAGGACGGCGGCGTTACGCGGGCTGCGGCGCACGGCGCGCCATCCACCCGACCCATGCGCCGGAGGTCACGAACATCAGCAGCCCGTAAATAGCCCCCGGCATCATCATCGTCTCGTTCTCCAGCAACGTCGCCGCGACAAAGATTGCCATCGTGCCGTTCTGCAGCCCGCACTCCAGCGAAATGGCCTTGCCCTGATATTCACCGAGGCGAAACAGTTTCGCAGCGTACCACCCGACCGCCATCATCAAGAGGTTTAGCACCAGCATCAGCGGCGCAACCACGGCGGCGTACTGGACGAGGTTTTCCAGCTGCGAAAGAATCGCGCCTAGTACGATCACCAGGAACAGCACGGTCGCCGCCTGCCGAAAACGCGGCTCGACACGCTGCGTCCATTCGCTGCGCCACGCCCGCACCAGCATGCCCAGCACGACGGGAACCGTGGTGATCAGGAAGATGCCGATGATGCTGCGTGCGACCGGCAGCTCGACACCCGCGTCGTCAGTGAACCAGTACAACGCAAAGTTGACGATCAACGGGATGGTCACGACGCTCAGCAGGCTGATTACCGCAGTCAGCGAAATGGACAGCGCGGTATCGCCCCGCACCAGATGCGTCAGCAGGTTCGAGGTGACGCCGCCGGGACACGCAGCCAGGATCATCACGCCGACCGCGAGTGCCGGTTCCACCGGCCACAGCAGGACCAGCACGAATGCGACCAGCGGCAGCACCAGCACCTGACTCGCGGCGCCAACCGCAAATGCCTTCGGCTGCAGCGCAACGCGCCGGAAATTGTCCGGGACCAGCGTCAGGCCCATCGCAAACATGATGAACGCCAGCGACAGCGGCAGGAACAGCTGCGTGATGAGTCCCATGCGGGGATATTAACCGAGCGGCAGCGTTGCGGTGTCGGCGACGCGCGCAGCGGGTGGTAACGAGGGCGCGAGCAGTCGCAGCGCGTGGCGCGCGGTGGTGCGCCAGGTGGTCAGCTTGCCGCCGTAGATCGCGAGCATGGTCGGCCTGCGCCGGTCGTCGAGGTCGAACACCGTATCCCGCGGCCGGTTGAACGCATCCGTGGCGGCGGCCGGCAGCACGCGCAACCCGGCCCAGGCATCGACCTGCTGCGCGCCGGCACGGGCCGGGAAGCAGCGCGCGAATGCCTCATGCAGGTACACGCGTTCGTCGTCGCTGGCGCCCACCTCTGCCGGGTCGCCGCGGTAAGGAACCTCAGTGGTCCCGACCAGCGTTCGATTCCCGTACGGGAGAACGAACACCGCGCGCCCATCCTGCGGCGCCTCAATGTAAAAAGCGCCGCGTGCCGGCGCGCCTTCGTACTCGACGTGGCTGCCCTTGACCAGTTCCATGGCCGGCGGCGCGCGCACCGGACGGATGCGCGCCGCGACGGCCGCCGCCCACGGTCCGGCCGCGTTGACCAACACGCGCGCGCGCAAAACCGAATCGCGCCCGCCTTCACGGATCGTGCAATCGATACCCGCAGCGCCGGGCTCCGCTTCGATGAATTCGGCCGGCATGCGCACGCGGGCGCCGAGGGCGGTTGCTGAGTTCAGCACCGCGCGCGTCAGCGCCGCGTTCCGGCGCATGCCACGATAAACCGGGATGTGCATCGGGAGCGCATGGACCAATCCCGGAGCGATTCGCAGCAGCAGGTTGCGCTCGGCCAAGCTGTGACGCACCAGCGACAGTTGCCCACTCTCGAGATAGCGCAGGCCGCCGTGAATCAGTTTCGAGGATTTGCTCGAGGTGCCCGCCGCCGGATGGCGCTGCTCGACGATGCACACCGTGTGGCCGGCCGCAGCCACAGCCTGGGCGATACCGGTGCCGTGTATGCCGGCTCCTATAACGACGACGTCGAAATCAGGGGTCACGCGCGGAGCCACGCTCCGACGCGCGGGTCGAGCAGGAGGTCGCCAACCGCCTTGGTTTCAATGAATTCGAAGCCGCGCGCCGCCATCTTCAACGCAAGGTCCGCGCTGCCGGCGTCGTAGCATGCCCAACGCCACGGGCCTGGCCACAACGGTTCCTGCGGCGGTACGTGCCGGATGCTGGTGAACAGGAAGTCGGGCGCCATCGCACTGGCGATGCTGCGCACTTCGTGGTTCCACGACGCAATCACCCAGCCGATGCGCACGCCGCCGCGTTTGCGCGCGCGCAGCACTGCGCGGTCATTGAAGGAAATCAGCACGCACTGGTCAAGCGCCGCCTCGCACGCTTCGAGCGCCTGCCCGACAACCACATCGAGCCCGAAGTGGTCGATGCTTTCTTGCTTGAGCTCGACAAACAGGTGCGCGTCCGGGTGCGCGCTGATGAACTCGACCGCCGCGTCGAGCCCTGGGACTGGCGTCGGCATGAACGCGTTGCCGAGCCGGGCCGGCTCGTGGACGCTGGTCGTGGCGAGTTCGTCGGCAGTCAGATCAAACACGCTACGCGGGTCATTCGCAGTGCGCTGTAGCGACGCGTCGTGCAACAGCACCGGCACGCGGTCCGACGAGAGTTGCACGTCGCATTCGACCCAGCGCAACCCGGCACGCAGCGCCGCCCGGAGGGCGGGTAGCGTGTTCTCCGGGTACTTGGCGGCGTAGCCTCGGTGTGCGACCAGTGTGGCCATCAGCCGGCGGTGACGGACTCGATGATGTAGCCGCCGGACTTCTCATCCGGGCGCAACTTCAGCAGGCCGATTTTTCCGGCTTCCTCGAGCAGGTCGCTGAAGGTTTTGAAGCCGTAGTACGACTCGTTGAAGCCTGGCTGGCGCCGCTTCAGCGCCTGCTTGACCATAGAGCCCCACACCCGGTCGCCGGTGCCGCGTTCCGACAGCAGCGCGTCGGCGGTCTCGACAACCAGGTCGAACGCCTCTGTGCGCTTATCGGCCGGCGTCGCGGGCTTCGCAGTCGCCTTCTTCGCGCGCCGCTTGGTCTTGCGCGCGGACGGTTTCTCGCGCGCAAGGTCGTCGTAGAAAATGAATTCGTCGCAGTTCGCGATTAGCAGGTCGGAAGTCGAACTCTTAACACCGCAACCGATCACGATCTTATTGTTCTCGCGCAGCTTGCTGACCAGCGGCGAGAAATCGGAATCGCCGGACAGGATCACGAAGGTGTCGACGTGCGGCTTCGTGTAACAGAGGTCAAGCGCGTCGACGACCATGCGGATGTCGGCCGAATTCTTGCCGGACTGCCTGACGTGCGGGATCTCGATCATCTCGAACGCCGCTTCGTGCATAGGCGTCTTGAACGCCTTGTACCGGTCCCAGTCGCAATACGCTTTCTTGACGACGATGCTGCCTTTCAGCAACAGCTTCTCGACAACCAGCATGATGTCGAACTTCGCGTAGCGCGCGTCCTCGACGCCGAGCGCTATGTTCTCGAAGTCACAGAAAATCGCCAGGTTTTCGCTGTCGTCGTGGCCGGCCATCATCCTCTCCAGTGGTGCAACGCCCTATCCTACCGCGTTACCATATGGCATGGACAAACAAGCCGCTTTGCAGTTCGCTGACACGACATGGGAGGACTCGATTGTCCCCCAGCTCGTCGACTACATCCGCATCCCCGCCAAGTCGCCGCACTTCGACCCGGACTGGGCGAAGCACGGCTACATCGACCAGGCGGTCGACCTGATTGAGCGCTGGTGCCGCGCGCAGGACATCGCCGGGCTCACGGTCGAGGTCGTGCGGCTGCCCGGCCGCACCCCGCTCATCTACATGGAGATACCGGGCCAGGGCGACGACTGCGTGTTGCTGTACGGCCACCTCGACAAACAGCCGGAGATGACCGGATGGTCCGACGGACTCGGGCCTTGGGAACCTGTTCGGAAGGGTGACAAGCTGTACGGCCGCGGCGGCGCAGACGACGGCTACGCGGCGTTCGCATCGTTGACCGCAATCCGATTGTTGCAGCAGCAAGGTATCGCGCACGCACGCTGCGTCGTGATCATTGAGGCGTGCGAAGAGTCGGGCAGCTACGACCTGCCGCATTACATCGATCACTTGGCCGACCGCATCGGCGACCCGAGCCTCGTCGTGTGCCTGGACTCGGGCTGCGGCAACTACGACCAAATGTGGTGCACCACTTCATTGCGCGGCATCGCCAGCGGCAACCTGACCGTCGAGGTATTGACCGAGGGCGTGCACTCGGGTGATGCGAGCGGCGTTGTGCCGTCGAGCTTCCGCATCGTGCGCAAATTGCTGTCGCGGCTCGAGGACGAGCAGTCCGGCAAGGTGCTACCCGATGACCTGCACGCAGCAATCCCGAAGGAGCGACAGGAACAAGCACAGAAGGCCGCCGACACGCTCGGCGACGAGGTGTATACGAAATTCCCGTTCGTCGACGCCACAACGCCGGTGAGCGAAGACCTCACCGACCTGGTGCTCAACCGCACCTGGCGGCCCGCGCTGTCCGTCACAGGCGCCGACGGGCTGCCGCCGCTGAACAACGCCGGCAATGTGCTGCGACCGAAGACGGCCGTCAAAGTGTCGCTGCGGCTGCCGCCGACCGTGAACGCTGAGCGCGCGAACGCGGCGCTGAAAGAACTGTTCGAGAGCAGCCCGCCGTATAACGCGCGCGTGTCGTTCGAGCCCGAGCAGGCCGGCAGTGGCTGGAACGCGCCAGCGCTCGCACCCTGGCTTGGAAAGTCGATGGACGCCGCCTCACAGGCGTACTTCGGCGAATCCGCGATGTACATGGGTGAAGGTGGCAGCATCCCGTTCATGGGCATGCTCGGCGAGAAGTTCCCTGCCGCGCAGTTCTTGATCACCGGTGTGCTCGGCCCGCACTCGAACGCGCATGGTCCGAACGAGTTCCTGCACATCCCGACGGGGAAGAAGCTCACCTGCTGCGTCGCGCAGGTGCTGGCAGATCACTTGACTCGATAAATCGCGACCAGAGGGTCGCTCCTACATTATTTCTTCAGCGTCGTGGCGCGACGGACCGCGCCCTTCCCGAACTTTTCCTTGATTGCGTCCGCGATGCCGTCGACCTTGCGCGGCGCAGGTGGTTCCGCGAACAGGTCCGGTTGTGCCGACTCCTGCGCATCGAAGCCACTGACCCCCATGCCGATGAGCCGCAGTGCAGCACCGGGCCGTGGTAGCCGGTCGAGCAGCGGCGCGACCGCCTGCCACAACACATCGGTCGAGTCGGTTGGCGCGTCCAGCGTTTGCGCGCGCGTATAGGTGGAGAAATCGGCGTAGCGCGCCTTCAGCTGCACGGTCCTGCCGGCGAGCCCGTGGTTGCGGAGCCTCCAGGCCACCTGCTCGGTGAGCTGCAGCAGGATTCCGCGCAGCGTGTCGCGGTCGGCGATGTCGGCGGCGAAGGTCGTCTCGTTCGACACCGATTTGACCTCACGCTCCGGCACGACGCCGCGCGGGTCGATACCGAGCGCGAGGTTCAACAGGTGCAGCCCGTGTTTGCCGAAGTGCTGCTCCATGAATGCGGCATCGCGCGCAGCGACGTCGGCTATGGTGCGCAGGCCGAGCCGATGCATCGTCTGCTCCCCGACTCTGCCGACGCCCCACAGCCGTGCAACGGGTAGCGGATCGAGGAAGGCGCGTAAGCCATCCGGCTCGACCACGAGGAAGCCGTCGGGCTTGCCGAGGTCGGATGCAATTTTCGCGGCGAACTTCACCGGCGCAATGCCGATCGACGCGGTGAGCCCCAACTCGGCGCGTATCTCGCGCTTGATGCGCTGCGCGATCTCCGGCACTGGCCCGAACAACTTCACGCTCGCGCGCACGTCGAGGAACGCTTCGTCGAGCGACAATGGCTCGATCAAAGGCGTGTAGCGCTCGATAATCCGGTGGATGCGCTGGGACTCCTCCGCGTACAGGCCCATCCGCACAGGTAGCACCACGAGGTCGGGGCAGCGCTTCAATGCCGTCGACATCGGCATCGCCGAGTGCACGCCGTGGCGGCGCGCTTCATAGCTCGCCGCGGCGACGACCCCCCGTTGGCCCGGCGTGCCTCCCACGACGACCGGCAGGCCCGCGAGATCGGGTCGTTCGCGTACCTCCACCGACGCATAGAACGCGTCCATGTCCATATGTATTAACATCCGTGGATTATGACGACTCGAATAGCAATGTGGTCCGGGCCTCGGAACATTTCCACTGCGCTGATGCGCTCGTGGGGCAGCCGTTCCGACACTTTTGTCACCGATGAGCCGCTGTACGCCCATTACCTCAAGTACACCGGGCTGCAGCATCCCGGCCGTGAGGCAACGCTGGCGGTGCACGAGACTGACTGGCAAAAGGTCACCGAGTGGTTGATAGGCCCCATCCCCGGCAATAAACCCGTGTGGTACCAGAAGCACATGGCGCACCACTTGGTAGACGACGTCGGCCTCGATTGGCTCGACGATGTCACGCACGCATTCCTGATCCGAGAACCATCGGCGATGCTCGTTTCGCTGACCGAGTTTCTGCCGAAGCCGACGCTCGAGGACACCGGCCTGCCGCAACAACTCGCGGTGTTCGAACGCGTGCGAGCCGACCTCGGCATCGACCCGCCGGTCATCGACGGCAACGACATCCTGCGCGACCCGCGCGCCGCGCTTACCTTGCTATGCGCGGCACTCGGGCAGCCGTTCGAGCCCGCGATGCTTGCGTGGAAACAAGGGCTGCGCGACACCGACGGCGCGTGGGCGCCAGAGTGGTACGGGAAGGTCGCGAACACCACCGGCTTTGGACCACCGCGCGACGAGGTCGTCGACGTGCCCACCGCGCTGCAGGGCCTGTACGACGAATGCCTCGACATTTACCGGCGCCTGCACGCGAGCCGGCTTCGGGTCGACGCGTGAAGCAGGCGTTCGACGAGCGCAACCGCGACATTCAGGTCTGTGTAAACGGTGTGCTGCGCCACAGGGACGAACCCGCGGTCAGCGTGTTCGACTCGGTGGTCCAGGGTGGAGACGCTGTCTGGGAGGGCCTTCGGGTGTACGACGGGCGCATCTTCCGGCTCGACGCGCACCTCGACCGGCTTGAGCGCTCGGCGAAGGCGATCGCGTTCGACGATATTCCATCCCGCAAACGCATCATCGGTGACATCCGCAAGACGCTTGCGGCGAACGGCATGCGCGACGGCGTACACATACGGCTAACCCTGACGCGCGGCGTCAAGTACACCTCCGGGATGGACCCCCGCCTGAACACCGGCGGACCGACGCTGATCGTCGTTGCCGAGTTCAAGCCGCCGGTCTACGACAAGGCCGGCGTGAAGCTGGCGACGGTGTCTGTGCGCAGACCCCCGCCCGAGGTCGTCGACCAAAAAATCCATTCGAATAACCTGCTGAACTCCATCCTCGCGAAACTTGAGGCGACGCGAGCAGGCGCGGACGACGCATTGATGCTCGACACGCGCGGTTTCGTCGCGGAGACCAATGCGACGCACCTCTTCCTCGTCAACGACGGCGAGGTCGGCACGCCCGATACAATCGCTTGCCCCGAGGGCATCACCCGCGCGACCGTGATCGAGCTCTGCGAAAGACACGGTATCCCGTGCCGTGTGCGCGACATCCACGTCGAGGAATTCAAGGACGCGGACGAGGTGTTCTGCACCGGCACAATGGGGGAGTTGGTCGCGGTCACCGAGATAGACGACCGACGCGTCGGCAAAAGCGCGGGGCCGGTCACTTCGAGGATATCGGGGCTGTTCGCGGAACTGACCGCGGCCGAGGGAACGCCGGTCGTCGACTAGGGCGCGCCGATGCGCGCGAGCTTGCCGGCTCGGCCCTCGCGGTAGAACGAACGGAGCTCGCACAGCATCCCGCGTTCGCGGTGGCGCAGGTATCGCCGCTCTATCTCGAGACAGTAGCGCCCCGCGTAACGGTTCGCGTCGCGGTACCGCTGCTGCAGGTCCGGGGCCAGCTTCTCGTCAACCTGCGCGCATTCGAACAGCATGTGGTGCAGCCCGCGTGGGCTCCCGCCCTGCTGCCGTTGCAGCGTCAATGCGGTGACAGCGTACTTGTCGACTTCCCCCTGTAGTTCCATCTCGAGCGGCGTGACGCTGTGGGCACGCGCGGCGTTCCAGGTCAGGTAGATGAAGTGGCTGATGCCTTCGACCAGCGCCCAGAAGTCGGCGATGTTGTGGGTGCCGAGCGCTTGGTGCGGGCACGCCGTTCGGAGCCGGGCGAGCAGCGCGTCATCGAGGAACAGCGAGAGTTCGAGGCCATCCTGGTCCTCGCTGACCAGCAGCATCTCATCCGTTCCGGGCCAGTTATCGCCATGCAGGATGCGCGCAATCGCGGGGTCTCCGAGCAGGAATGCCTCGGCCGCGTGCGGCGCCTCGATGCCGTACAGCCGCTCGATCAGCCGCTGCGTGCGCTGCAGCAGCGGTCCGGCGTCAGTGCGCGGTCCGGCTGCTTGCATTGAAGCTCGCCGCGATGCCCATAGACTGCAGCGCGCGCCGCGCGCGTTTGCTGCCCGTCTTCAGGTACAGGTCGTACAACCGAAGCGTGTCGCTCTCGTCGAACACGCGCGTCTGTTGCGCGATGTCGGCAATCAGCTCGACGCATTGCAGAAACTTCTCGGAGAGCTCGCGGAACACCAGGTGCAACGCATGGTCGCGCGTGCTGCGCGGCAGCATACCGGACAGCGTGTCGTACGCGCTGCCGCCCATGCGCGCGTAGTAGTCGACATCGACCGATTTGCGCGCGAGGCTGTCCTGAAAGAAGCCTGATACGAACAACGAAACATCGCCGATCCGCTGCAACGCGATGTGTCGCATCACCCGGCTCGGCGTATCGACCGCGTCCACGAGCATCAGCGCAAGCGGTTTCAGCCCGCGAGCATCGCCATCACCGATGGGTTCATAAAAGTTCTCGGCCCGGGCGTAGGCCGTAAGCAAGGTGACCATGTAGTGTTCGGTCGCGGGCTCCATCGCAACGCCCTGCTTCCGCGCCGAGGTGGTGATTGATTCCCGAAACCACTCGTTCAAACTTTGTACCGACTGCACGCGCCGGTCTGCGTCCATGATCCTGCCTCCTTCCCCCGTGCTTACGGTTCCAAACTAGACCGTGTGGGGTCCGGCGACAAGCCGCTGTATTTCTCCAATTTTGCCTATAGAATGGATGGTTCCCACGCTGCAAACTCATTAAGGTCATTGCATGCGTCTCGTGAAGTTCGCCGTCGGTGGCGTCGCCACACTCATCATCCTGTTCGTGATTGTCGGCCTGCTGCTGCCGCGCACCGTCACCGTCGCGCGCGTAACCACAATCGAAGCAACCGCCTCTGATGTTTACGTGCTCGTTAATTCGTTCGAGCGTTTCTCCCAGTGGTCGCCTTGGCAGCACCTCGACCCCGAACAGCGGATCCGTCTCAGCGGACCGACTGAGGGCGTCGGTGCGGAAATGACCTGGGCGAGTACCGACCCGTCCGTCGGCACGGGCCGCCAGCAGATCATCGCGAACGATCCCGACCGCCGCGTGCTGGTCGAATTCACCTTCGAGGAATTCCCGCCGGCGCGAGCCGAGTTCACGCTCGTACCCGACGGCGCCGGCCGCACGGTCGTGACCTGGACACTCGTCACCGACTTCGGCTACCACCCGGTCCACCGCTGGGTCGGCCTGTTCTTCGACTCGATGGTCGGACCGGACTACGAGCGCGGACTCGTAAATCTGAAAGCCCTCGCTGAATCAGAAGCCCGCTAAAGGGACACACATGTCTTGATGGGACCTGCCGTCGCACCTACCTTGTAGGTGTAGTCAATCACTCATGGATGAGACAACGGAGGGAACCGTTATGAGAGAACTCTCGAGTATCGAGTTGAGCCTGGTCGGTGGCGGCTCAACCGAAAGCTTCGTAAGCAGCATAGCCATCGGGACCGGCGCTGGTTCTGCCTATGGCACGCTGATGACCAACACGATGGCGGGTGCCAGCCGCGGCGGCGCTGCCGGCGCGGCCTTGGGTTTCGCATGGGGCGTTGGCACGGTCACAGGAAACTGGATCTACAACACGTTCCTCAGTTGATGGAATGCCGGGCACGGCATCGAAATTGCCGTGCCCGGCGAATGATTGGAGGTGCAAATGACCCGTTCTCAGGAAGCCGCATGGGTGGCAGCGGTCGTAGTATTTGCAGTCACAGTCGCCGGGCTAGCACTGCTCGACCTACCGTCGGGTGCTCGGCAGTTGAATGCGTTTTCCATATCCATTTATTCGGTGGTCGTCGCGACGGTCGGCGTACTTCTACGCTACTGGGTGCACGAAAACATCACAGAAGACGGCCACTGGAAAGGCGCTTCATTTCGTCGCCGTAAATAGCCACGAGTCGCCAAGGATGGCTGACCTGTTCCGAAAGGAGGTAGTGGCGCAGCGCGCGTCCGCGCTGTTCGACGGCGTGGTCATACGCGGCGGTGCGCGCAGCACGCTTCTGTCCGTCACCGCGCTGCTTCTGGCGCTTGGGGTAATCGCCATCGCGTGCGCCGGCAGCTACGCCCGCAAAGAGCGGCTGCACGGCGCGCTGGTGCCGGATGCAGGGCTCGTCGCCGTCGTTGCGCCCACTTCAGGCGTCATTTCCCATATGGCGGTCGCAGACGGCGATACGGTGCTGCGCGGCGCACCGCTGTTTACCATCGTAGCGCCAGCAGATTCGGGCTCCGGCATTGATGCGCGTGCAGCGCAACTCGACCTTCTGCTCGCGGAGCGGGCGACCTTAGTCGCTCAGGCGGATGCAGAGGCGCGCCTGCGTGATGCGGAACGCGCGGAACTCGAACGGAGGATGGCGCTCGCCAACGACCAAGCGGTTTCGCTCGCAACGCAGGAGCAGATCGCGGCGCGGCGCACCGACCTTCTCGTCGCTGAACTGGAACGGCTCGAATCGCTTGCAGCACGCGGCCATGTGGCGGCGAACCTTCTCGATTTGAAGCTGGCCGACTTGCTGGATGCTCGAGCCGCGCTGCTGTCCACCCGGCGCGAGCGTACGCGTTACGGGCATGAAGCAGCTGAATCGGCGGAGCAGTTAACGATGTTGCCGGCCCGTGCCGACGTGCGTATCGCGGAACTCGGAGCGAGGCTGCTGACGCTCGACCGCGCAATCGCAACCGCCGACGCGGAGTGGTCACGCACCATCCGCGCACCCACCGACGGACAGGTTGCAGCCTTGCGCCTTCACATTGGTGCGGCCGTGGCCGCTGGGAGCGCGGCGCTCGCGCTGGTCCCCGACGGCAGCCCATTGCACGCGGAATTGATGCTGCCGGCACGCGCGGCCGGCTTCGTTACGCCCGGACAACAGGTGCAGGTCCGCTACGACGCGTATCCGTACCAGCGGTTCGGTTTGCAGCCGGCGGTCGTACGCGCGGTTGCGCGCGTCGCGCTGAACCCTGACGAACAGCGTGGCGCGGTTCGGCTACCCGAGCCTGCGTACCGAGTGGTCGTCGCCCTTGACCGCCAGGTCGTTCCGATGCGCGATGGTGAGCTACCCCTGCGCCCGGGCCTGACGCTACAGGCGGATGTCATACGCGACCGCAGGCGCATCATCGAGTGGCTGCTGGACCCCGTGCTCGCAGCAGCTGCGCGGTGAAAAAATCCATACGGGTTCCGGTCCTTCTGCAATCGGAGGCCGCGGAGTGCGGCCTCGCCTGCGTCGCGATGGTCGCCGCGCACCACGGCTACGAAACGGACCTAGGCAGCCTGCGGCGGCGCTGGGCGCTGTCTCTCAAAGGCGCGACGCTCGGGCAGTTGATTGCGATGGCGAGTGCGCTCGGACTGGGTGCCAGGGCGCTGCGCGCTGACCTGGAAGAGCTCGGGAAACTTCGCCTCCCGGCGATCCTGCATTGGAACCTTGACCATTTCGTCGTACTCGAACGCGTCGGCCGGCGCGGCGTGCGCATTGTGGACCCGGCTGTCGGACGCTCAGAACTCTCGCCCGACGAGGTCTCAGCGCGCTTCACCGGCGTAGCGCTTGAACTGACGCCAACTGAGGCGTTCGAACGGCGGCGCGACGCCGCGCCGCTACCCCTAGGCGCGTTTTTCCGCCGCGCCGATGGCATCGGCAGTGCGTTGTCACGGTTGTTCGCGCTGTCGATTGCGCTGCAGGTGTTCGTACTCGCAGCACCTCTGTTCGGCCAGGTAGTCATCGACGAAGTGGTCGTGACCGGCGACCGCGACCTGCTGACGGTGCTCGGCATCGCGTTCCTGTTGCTCACCGGGATACAGGTCTGCATCGCTGGCATCCGCGGTCGCCTGATCATCGAATTTGGCGCGGCGCTGCAGTTCGGCTGGGCGGCGCGCTTGTTCCACCACCTGCTACGGCTGCCGCTCGCCTGGTTCGAGCGCCGTCATGTCGGCGACGTCGTTTCCCGCTTCAACTCGATTAAGGCCGTCGAGGCGCTGGTCGCGCACACAGCGGTTGAGGCGCTGGTCGACGGGATGATGGCAGTGGCCGTGCTCGCGGTGATGCTGCTCTACGGCTGGGAACTGACAGCTGTGGTCGTCGCCGCGCTGCTCGCGTATGCGACCGTGCGCCTGTTCGCTTACCACGCGCTTCGCGATGCCACCCGGGCCGCGTTGCTGCTGGGGGCGCGCGAGAACTCGATGTTCATGGAATCTCTAAGGGCAATCCTGCCGCTGAAGTCTTTCGCGCGTGAGGCATTGCGCGACGCCGCGTGGCAAAACCGCAAGGCCGCGGCGATTGACGCCGAAGTCGGTGTCCGCCGTATCGAACTTGGTCAGTCGCTCGCAAATACCGCGATATTCGCGTCGGAGAACGTCATCGTGCTGTGGGTCGGCGCGGTGGCCGTCATTGACGGCTCGCTCACAGTTGGAATGCTGGTCGCGTTCCTCGCGTACAAAAGCCAGTTCACAGTCCGCGCTGGCGCGCTCATCGACCATGCAGTGTCGTACCGGCTCGTGCGCGTCCACCTTGATCGTATCGCCGACATCGCGTTGTCGCCGCGCGACCCGGGCTGCGCAGATGGTGGTGCCCCCGTGCGGCGCGTGGCCGGTGCCGTGTCGGTCGAGGACCTGCGGTTCCGCTATGCCGACACGGAGCCACTGGTCATTTCGGGCCTGTCCCTCAACATACGCGCCGGCGAATGCGTTGCGCTCGTCGCGCCGTCGGGGTTCGGGAAGACAACGCTGATCAAGCTGATGATGGGCTTGCTGCAGCCAACCGCCGGCTCGGTGTGCGTGGATGGCGTGGACCTGCGGCGCACTCCTGCAGCTATTCGCAAGCAATCCGCCGCGGTGATGCAGGATGACGTGCTGCTCGCCGGCTCGGTCGCCGACAACATCGCATTGTTCGATCCTGAGCCCGATGAGGTGCGTATGCAGGCCTGTGCAAAGCTGGCGGCTATACACGCCGACATCGCCGCAATGACGATGGGCTATCGCACACTCGTCGGTGACATGGGCAGCGCGCTGTCCGGCGGACAGCGCCAGCGCGTGCTGCTGGCGCGCGCGCTGTACGCGCGCCCGCGCATCCTGCTTCTCGACGAAGCGACCAGCCACCTCGATGCCGACACTGAACGGCGCATCCACGCCGCGCTTGCGCGCATGCGCATCACCCGCGTGCTTGTCTCGCACCGACCGCAAACGCTGTCGTGCGCCGACCGGGTCATCGACCTCACCGTGCAATCGTACGAATCGCGTCAGCGAGATCGGCCACCAGCGTGTCCTTCAGCATCACGACCTTGATGTCCGGGTGGTTGAGCTGCACGACGGCCGCGAGTTCAAACCCGGTCATGTTGGGCAGCTCTGCGTCCGTGAGCAGCACATCCGGAGCGTGCGCGACCAGCGCCGCGAGCGCTGCGCGCCCGTCGGTCACATGCGCGACGACCTCGAGGCCCGGCTCCCGCTCTAGCAACGCCGCCAGCGTGCCGCGCTCCAACGACGGATTCTCTACCAAGACGACTCGAATCGCGCTCATGGCGAACGCCTCAGATGGCGCAGGTCACGCCGGTGCCGCCGATACCGCAGTAGCCGGCGGGGTTCTTCGCGAGGTACTGCTGGTGAAAATCCTCGGCGTAGTAAAAAGCCGGCGCCTCGCGAACCTCGGTCGTGACCGGCCCGTGACCGGCCGCCCGCAGCGCCGCATCGTATGTCGCGCGTGACGCCTCGGCGGCCTGCTGCTGTTCCGGCGTTTGCCAGTAGATTGCCGAGCGGTACTGAGTGCCGATGTCGCCGCCCTGCCGCATGCCCTGCGTCGGGTCGTGCGCCTCCCAGAACACTTTGAGGAGACCGCGATAATCGATGACCTTCGGGTCGAACACGACGAGCACGACCTCGGCGTGACCGGTGCGGCCGGTGCAAACTTCCTCGTAGCTTGGGTTCGATTTGTGCCCACCGGCATAGCCCGCGGCGGTTGTCCACACGCCCGGTAGCTGCCAGAACTTGCGTTCGACCCCCCAGAAGCAGCCGAGCCCGAACAGCGCCTGCTGCATTCCGGCGGGAAACGGCGGCAGCATCGAGTTGCTGTTGACGAAGTGTAGTTTCTCAGGGTTCATGTGCGGGATTGTAGCGCGTAAGCCCGTGGATTCGCCTCAGGCGGTGCGCGGCGCACGCGGCTAGAATGGCGCAATGCCTTCGTGGTTCAGAACCCTCCGACCGGCACGGTCGACGATGCCCTACATGGTCCGCGGCACCTACCCGCGCGAACTCCGCTCGTGGACTCTGCTCGCCGTCGCGCTCGGAGGCGTAGAAGGCGGCATCACGGGCGTGATTGTGAAGAACGCGTTCGCCGGCGCGGTCGACCCGGTGCTGCTGAACTTTGCGGTCGCACTTGTCGCCGGCGCGCCTGCGCTGTCACACGTGCTGAGTTGGGTATGGGCCGGGGTCTCCCAGGGATGCGACAAGATCCGCTTCCTGATTATCGTCCAGTCGCTGTGCTGCCTGAGCCTGTTGCTGATTGCAGCCGCTCCAATCAACTCGCCGGGGCTCGCGCTGATGGTCGGCGGCGCAATCCTCGCCCGCTTCTTCTGGTCGGGCGTCACGACAATCCGCAGCTCGGTGTGGCGTGCGAATTACCCGCGCGAGATGCTCGCCAGCATGTCGGGTCGGCTGATCACGATGGGCGCCTTGCTGATGGGCGGCGTCGGCATCGGCGTCGGCATCGCCATGGATTGGCATGGAGAGGCGTTCCGCTACGTTTACCCGGTGCTCGCGCTCGTCGGGCTCACCGGTGCCTACAGTTATAGGCGGATGCGCATGCGACACCAGAAACGCCTGCTCGCGGCCGAGGCCGGTAACCTGCGGCGCGAGGGGTCAATGAGCAACCCGTTCCGACTATTCAAGCTGCTGCGGCGCGACGATACCTTTCGCCGCTACATGTCGCTGATGTTCCTGCTTGGCGGCGGCAACCTGATGCTGATGGCGCCGCTTATCGTCATCCTGAACGAGCACATGGACCTGTCGCAGCTGCAGCAGATCATAATCACGAGTTCGATACCGCTGCTGGTCATGCCGTTCGCTATCCCTATATGGGCGCGCATGCTCGACACGCGCCATGTAATTCACTACCGCGCGAAACAGTCATGGGCGGCGACCGTGATGATCATCGCGGTCCTGATCGCAGTGACGACGCAGTGGCACGCGATGCTCTGGGTGGCGGCGGTGCTGTACGGCGTCTCGCAGGCCGGCGGGATGCTCGGCTGGAACATCGGCCACCATGATTTCGCGCCGCCGGAACGCGCGGCACAGTACATGAGCGTGCACATGACGCTCACCGGTATGCGCGGATTATTCATGCCACTCGCCGGCGTGGCGCTATACCAGCTGGTCGAAATGGCATCACCCGGCAATGGTCCGTGGATGATGGTCGTTCCGCTCGCGTTGAATATCGCGGCGTGCTTCGGCTTCCTCAACGCGTCGCGCCGGATGCGGCGCGAGGAAGCCGCCGCGAAATAGGCTGGCAAAAAAAAGACGCCGCAGGGCGGCGTCCAGGGAGAGACCGGCGATGTGTGTTCGGTCAGGTACCGTCGGCGTCGATTGCCCCGAAGTACATCGGTGCGCTGACTGTGACCAGTTCGCCGCGGCTTGGGCGCGCGTCTGCGGCAACGCGGCTGTGGATGTGCAGCTGTGCTTCGTTTTCCCAGGCAATCGTGCGCAGCGCGTGGTCACGCTGCCGGACAATCGCCGACCGCACTGCGGCTCTGGCATCGGCCACATCGTCGCTGGTCTCGACGCTGCGTCCGGCTCTAGGCAGGCTCGCACGCAGTTCGGCCTGGATTGCTGCGATTGCCGTCTGTCCCTGCGCCTGTATCGCCGGGGTGGGCTCGGAGGCGGTCGCGGTGCCGGCGGCAAAGCCCGCCAACAGTACGAGGGCGGAGGCCCACATAATCTGCTTCAAGGTCTGGTTGGTCTGAGTCTTCGTGTTCATGGTCTTTCTCCTTCGCCGGTCCGAACTGTCGTGCTCGGTTAGTGTTGTAGTTGACTATAACACCGAAACTAATAATTGCAAGCCCTGGTGAGAAAATATTTCTCACCCTGTAGATGTTCGAGATCTTTCAAGGGTTTAAGCCTTGGGGCTTGCTAGTGTTTACTTAATAGTATTAACTACTGGCCAATGAGCGATGACCCACAGCTAGTTCGCAAATTCCAGCGGGAGTTGAACGCCGGCACGGTGTCGCTCGTCCTGCTCGCAATCCTGGGGCACGCGGCAGAGCCGATGTACGGCTACCAGATTGCCAAGCAGCTGGAGGCGGTCGAAGACGGCAGCGGCATGTTCAAGCAGGGGACCTTGTATCCGGTGTTGCGCAACATGGCGGCGGCCGGCCTGCTGGAGAGCGAAGTGGAGCCGTCAATCACCGGACCGCCACGCCGCTACTACCGGATTACCCCGCGCGGCCGTGAAGTACTGGCCGCTTGGCGGCGGGCGTGGGACACCACCCGCGACCTCGTCGATGCGCTACTGACATGAGGAGTTGGTGATGACGCCCCGTACGGTTGACGAATACCTCGCGCAATTGCGCGACACAATGCGCCACGATGATCCTGCGTTGGTGCAGGACGCCGCGTACGACGCGGAGGAATATCTTCGCTCGGAGCTTGCACAGCATCCGGACCGTCCGGTCGAGCAGGTGCTGGCGGAAATCGTGCTGAGCTACGGCGCGCCGGACGAAGTTGCCGCTGCATATCGTCAAACGGAGCACACCGTTGCCATGGCGCTGCACACGCCGGTCCGGCAGCCGTCATCGTCGGTGTTGGGCGCCGTGTTCGGCGTGTTTGCTGACCCACGTGCGTACACCGCTGCGCTGTACATGCTGTTCGCATTGGTGACCGGAACGTTCTACTTCACCGTGGCCGTCACCGGGCTTTCTATGTCTCTCGGGCTCGCGATCACGCTTATCGGCATCCCGTTCTTCCTGCTGTTCCTCGCGTTCGTACGCGTGTTGTCGCTGGTTGAGGGCCGCCTCGTCGAGGTGATGCTCGGCGTGCGCATGCCGCGCAGGCCGCCCTACAGGAACCGGGACAATGGTATATGGGCGCGCATCGGACGGATGTTCACCGATGCCCGTACCTGGACGACGCTGCTCTACATGGTGGTGCAGCTGCCGCTCGGCGTACTGTACTTCGTCGTGGTCGTCGCAGGGTTCACGGTGTCGCTGGGTCTGTTGCTCGCGCCGCTTGCGTTGCACCTGGGCGCGGAGATGTACTGGTTTGACGGCGTCTTCGTGCCCGGCACCCTGCTCGCCTGGTTCGCGTCCGCGATCGGCTTAGCGGGCATCGTGCTGATGATGCACCTGTGCCGCGCGATTGGCCGCCTGCACGGCGGGCTCGCGAAATACCTGCTGGTGCGCGGTTAGCCCCGACCGGCGTCGACGCGGTAGCCGTCGCCACGCCACGCCGCCCAGGTGACCAGGTACCAGGCCGACATCAGCAGTGCGGCCTGCCATTCGATCGCGTTTTCAAGGGCGTTTTTGTCGTCCAGCAGCAACGCGCCAGTGTAGTTCGTCAGCCCGAGCGCGAGCACGACCAACGAGAGTGCCAGCTTTGTCCGCGGGATCCATCGCGACGGAAATCGTCCGGCGCGCGCTAGCGTCGAGAGCCGTAGCGCGAACAGCAGCTGCGCGAAAAAGCTGCCGGCGAAATACACCATCACGCCGTACCGTCGCATCAACTGGTAGAAATGTCCGTCGCTGCCGAGGAACACCGCGTAGAGGGCCAGGAAGGCCGATGCAGCGACGGCGAGCGGCACAATCCACGCGACCATGCGGCTGCGCCCACCAACCAGGCTAAGCCAGTGAGCCGCCGCTAGCCAATACGCGAGCAGGAGCGTTGTGTACGGCAACATGACCGCCTTGAACAGCACATTCGGGGCGCCGTGCCGGGCCGCTGCGCTGATTGAAGTGCAGCCGGCGAGATAAGGGTTGCAGGCATCGATATAACCGGACCGCAGTGACATCAGCCACGCGATGTGCACGACGATGAACGGGATGGCGCCGACCGCGAGCGTCAGGGGCGCCAGCGGCCAACCAGTTCGGGGCGTGACCTGTGTCATAAGTGCACGCTAACAAACCGCACCGCCGTGGGGCCAGCCGCCCGCTACGGTAAACTACCGGACGATGAGCGATGCCCTCGTGACGACTGCCGGAATCGAGCGCCTGCTGGCGGAAGGCCGGGTCGCGCGTGCAGCGCGCGTACACCGGGGCCTTGACCCAGATGACCCTGCGTTCGTCCCGGCAGGCGCGGTGCTCGCGCGCGCAGGCGCAATGCTCACCGTGACGGAAGCAGCCCAAAATCGCGTACTGTCGCTTCGATGTGATGAGCCCCGCGAGCTGGCGGCGCTGTTCTCCGCGATCGAACCGCTCGGCGCCGGCGACGCATGGGCTTCGGCATTGCGCGCGGCGCTGCGCCGCATCGCAGCGGACGAAGCACGTGGCTGGACTTGGCTGGCGGTTGTGCTCGAGCACGCCGGCGCCGCGGCCGCGCAAGCAGTGCTGGGCGAAGCGGCGCAGCGTGGCGATCCAGTTGCGGCTGCGCTGGGCGCTGGTGAACGCACGCCGATACCGACGCTACGCGACCTCATCGGACAGGCGCTCGCCGGGCTCGCACGGGCCGAACCGCGCCTCGAACGCGCAGAAGTACCAGTCGGCACCCGCGATGACGCAGCTGGGCCGATCGCGTGCGGCTACCTCCGCGAGGCAGCACGCGAGCACGGGCTAAATGCGGCGCTCGTACTGGACCCGGTCACCGGCGAACGGCGTCCGCATCCGCACCGCACAAGTTTCAGCGCACAACTGCCACGTGGTGCCGACGACCCGGTCGCCGAGGCTTTGCTGTTTCAGTTGTCCGGGCTCGCCGGTCTTCCCGTCAGCCACATTGAGCCACTCGCTATCCTCCATTACCTGCCGGGTCAGGAATACCGGCCGCACGGCGACTGGCTGCCGGCTGCGACCCAAGCCGACGCCAGCCACCTGCAGCGTTTCGGCCAGCGCACCCACACCGTGCTGCTGTACCTCAACACGCCGGAGCACGGCGGCGCGCTGACGTTTCCCGAGCTCGGCATCACGATCGCTGCAGTGCGCGGCCGCGCGGTATGCTTCGAAAACACGGACGCCGACGAGCAGCCGCGGCACGACAGTCTCCATGCAAGCCTGCCGGTGGAAACCGGCGAAAAATGGGTGGCCTCATTATGGTTCAGAAGCAAGGCGATAGTCCGGTGAACGAGCCTTCGCCGCTACACATCCGCCCGGGGTTTTCGGTGCCGGTCGTTTTCGGAAACCGCGCCGACGACGGGCTGAACGCCGAATTACGCGACCTGTTCATCGCGCGGGAGGCGGAAGGGCCGCGCCACGCGAACCCAAACCCGTACACGCAACGCAATACGCAGCTGTTCGAGAGCAACTTCGACCTGTTCAAGTGGACCGAGCCGTGCATCACGCGGCTGCGGGACTTCTGCTGGGATAGCCTGACCCGGACGGTCGCCGGCATGAATGCTTACGACGAGGCATTCATCAAAAAACTGCGCATCGGCGCCGACGCCTGGTTCCACGTCACGCGCCGCGGTGGCTACTTCGGCATCCACAACCACCCGATGGCGTCATGGTCGGGCGTCTATTGCGTCAGCGGTGGCACGCACGATGCCAGCAGCGCCGACAGCGGGCTGCTCAATTTCATCAACCCGTTCGTGATGAACACCATGTTCGTCGATGCCGGCAATGCCCACCTACAGGAGCCCTATTCGATGAACAGCCGCAGCTACCGGCTCGAGGCAGGGCAGTTGGTGATGTTCCCGTCATGGCTGCTGCACGAGGTGAAGCCGTTCCTCGGCGAGGGCGAGCGCATCACGGTCGCGTTCAACGCCTGGTTCCACGTGGCGAAATAGGATTCACCGAGTCACGCACCCGCGCCATCCATTCTTCAGAATCCGGTTGCGGCTTTCCGTCCTCGTTCCAGTGTGCCCAATGGATGTAACAGTCCATATTGATCGACACCCGTAGCCCGGTCGCCGACGGACAAGGCACCGGGCGGTGCAGCAGGTTCGACGGGAACATGATGAAGTCGCCCTGCCGCGGCTTCACGTAATCGATAAGGTTCGAGAACGCATCGGGCGTACCCGGGCGCATGAACGCGAGCGCGCCTTCACCTTCGGTTTCCGTTTCCGGCACGCGCAGGTAATAGCAGCCGCTGACCACCGCAGGGAAATGGTCGTGCCAAGGGCCATTGGTCCATTCCTCGTTCGTCTGCACCAGCGCCCACGCGGTGAACGCGTAAGCCTCGGGTGGCAGCTTTACGCTCTGGTTCACACGCTGCTTCAGCACGGCCATCACCCTTTCCTGGAAAGCCCGCTTCAGGGTCTGCAATGCTGGGCTGCCGTCGAGCACCGCAGGCACATAGAGGTTGTCGGGGCTCTGGTAACCGTACCCGTACGCGCCGCGCTGGAACGAGCCTTGCTGCCACTCATACTCGATCCATTCGTCCAGTTCCGCGTCGTGCGGCTCCATCTCCGGGATTCGGGAGCGCCACACCGGGATGCTGAAAAGCTCGAGTCGTTCGATATCCATGGGTCGAAACTTTAGCAGAGCACATCCATAAAAAAACCACGGCCCCTTGCGGGGCCGTGGCGTTACATCTTGTATTCGCGGCCGGAGGGCCGCTCCTACATCGTTGCTTACAGCGACTGACGGTACGACAGGAACCAGAAACCACCTGGAATGTCGTATGCCTGGTCGAACGAGTTCGCGAACGGGCTGATCATGAACGGCGGATCCTTCCGGAACGCGTTACGCAGACCGAGACGGACCGTGGCATTCCACGGTGCACGCCAGGACGCCGACAGGTCGTGGTAGAAGACCGAGCCGACGTCGTTGATCGCCCGCGGACCGGAGTTCGGGATGACGTTGCCATCCGCGTCACGTGCCGCACGGCGGTCGCTCGCCCGCGCGTTCACGTCCGAGCACAGCTCGCGGGTCGCGAGGCCTGCGCCGTCCGGTCCGAGACCATCAGCACCCTGGCAGTTTTCGCTCAGGCCCGACAGGTAACGGATCGTCCATGCGACACCGAAGTCACCGAACATCCAGTTGGTGGTCAGGTTGCCGCGCAGACGCCAGGTCGGCCCACCGAACGCACCTTCCGCCCGGCTGACGACGTTCTGCGCCGCCGCCAGGTTACCGGTGGTCAGAAGCGCTTCGCGGGTCCACGACAGGTTCAGCCGCATCGAGAATGAACCCATGTCCGCCGTATCGAAGCGGTAGTTGGTGTTCATGTCGACGCCCGAGAGGTCGATGAACGCCAGGTTACCGGAGCCACGACGCAGCGTCCGAATCTGGCCGTCACCGGCACGCTCGATGAACAAGCAGTCGGCCGGGTTAGCGGTTACGCCACCGAAGCCCAAGCAGCCGTTGAGGATCGAGTTCGGCGACCGCGAAGACAGCACGTCTTCCATCTCGATGCGCCAGTAGTCGACGCTGACGTCGAAGTTGGGCAGGTAGCCTGGGTTGTAGACGAAGCCTACCGTCGTCGTGTCGCCACTCTCTGGCAGCACGTTCGGGTTGCCGCCGACCAGGTTTCTGATCTGCGCGGTCAACTGCGGAGCACCGCCCACCGGCACGCCGTTGGCATGACAGCTTGCCTGCTCTGCCGCCGTTAGCTGCCCATAGGGGTTGTTCAGGAACGCCGCGTTCGTGCACGGGTCCGTGACGGTGTTGAAGCTCTCGCTACCACCGCCGAACATCGTCGAGACCGGCGGCGCACGGAACGTCTCCGCGATGTTCGCACGCACCAGCAGGTCTTCGAACGGCTGCCACAGAATGCCGAACTTCGTGCTGGTGTTGTCGAACTCGCGCTCGAGCGGGTTGAGGCCGATCAGGCCGTTGTTGGTGTAATCCGACGTGCGGACAGCAGCCGTGAACTCCAGCATCTGGGCTCCCGGCATGTCGCGCAGCAACGGGATTGCGAACTCAGCGTAGAACTCGTCGACCTGCTGCTCGCCACTCGTGGGCTCGCGGAAGTTCGTGGAGTTCAGACCCGCGACGATCAGCGAGTCCGGAGAGGAGCGCGCCCGCCGGCATGTCGATGATGTCGCCGGTGAAGTTGACGCCGTAGTTTACGATGCCCGACTTCTCCTGCTGGTTGAGGTCGCCGCGGATGTACTCCGCCATTGCGACCGTGACGCCGGAGATGCCGTTGAAGAAGTTGATCGGCACACAACCTGCAATCACGTTACCCGGCGTACCGCACAGGCGGTTGCCGCCGGCATCGATGAACGACGGGCCCATCGCGCGGCTCAGGTTCAGCAGGTTGACGAAATTGATGCCACGCGAGAAGCGGCTCGCCTCGCCGCGCGAGTAGAACACGTCCCAGTCGATCGTACGGTCGGCGAAGGTAAAGAAGCCTTCGAGGCCACCCGTGCCGAAGTAGGTGTCGAAGTCCTGGATGTTCGTACGCGGACCCAGCGGCGTCGTACGGAAACCAATCTGGGTCAGGTCGATGCCGAACGGGTTGTAGATGTTCTGAGCCGAGTACGGGAACGCCCACTGCGGACCGGACACGCCAATCGTCAGCGGCACCGATGCGATGCGCGTCTCCGACTTCCGCTGGTTGTACGTGAACTGCGCGTACGCCCGCACGTTGTCCGTTACGTCGAAGTGACCACCGGCGAATGCCGTCAGACGGTCCGACGGCGTCAGCAGGTAGTTCTCTGGCGCGAAGTTGAAGGCGTTGTCCGACGTCAGCGGGATGAAGTCCTGCGGCGTGCGGTCCTGCGGCTGCAGGCCTTCAATCTCACGGTCCTGACGCAGCGTTACGGTCGAAAAGCCGGGTGCCGCGAAACGGCCGTACTCGCTGAACGAGCTGCCGAACGCGAGCGGTACGAACTGCACCGGGAACTCGGAGATCGCACGGTCGCCAGCGCCAATCGACTGCTGCTCGGTCTTCGACACGTTGAAGTACGTGCTGGAACGCGAACCGGACACGCCGAGCGTCGCACCGACGGTCGTGACTTCGCCGTCGCCTTCGAAGCTCGCACCCAGGCTCATCTCGACTTCGAGGCCGTCGTAATCGTCACGCGTGATGATGTTGATCACGCCCGCGATTGCGTCGGAACCGTAAATCGCCGATGCACCGTCTGCGAGCACTTCGATGCGCTCAACAAGGGCTACCGGAATCTGGGTGATGTCGACCTGGCCGCCACCGAGACCAATCCACCGGCGCCCGTTGACGAGGACCAGCGTACGGGTGGAACCGAGGCCGCGCAGTGAAATCGTCTGCGTGCCGTCGTTGCCGTTCGTCGAGTTGGTCAGGTTCGAAAGACCGAGCGAGTCGGCCTGGTTAAGGTTACGCAGCACGTCACCAACGTTCTGGAGACCGCTGGCGAGGATCTGCTCGCTGGTGACAATCGTGACCGGGGAAGTGGTTTCAACGTCTACGCGCTTAATGCGCGAGCCGGTGACCTGGACCCGCTGTTCAAGCGCGGTGTCTTCTTCCTGTGCAAATGCCGGTGCACTCGTCATCACCATGCCGGCCAGTGCACCCGCCCCCAGGGCGTAGTTCACTGCCGCAGCAATAGGATTTCGCTTGTGCTTCATTAGGACTCTCTCCCAATAGTGTTTCAGTAGTGTCGGCGAAAACCACCGACACGCGTTTGGACGAACCGAGACTAGCACCGGATTTCCCGGAAGAAAAGGCTTTTTCGGAAAATAGTTGGTATTTCGCAACGCCTATTGTGGCGATAAAGGCGGCGAAAGAGGCCCGGAAAATATGGCTTTTGGCTCTTTCGCAACGTCCCTCAATCACTGGTGTTGCATAAAAACAACGGGTCGTTTGATGGCTAAATGGGTGAGCGGTAATTTTTCTAACTTATTGTTTTTATTAAAAATTGACACAAAAAAGCCCGGCATCGCGTCTGCGATGCCGGGCCGCTTTCGGGCAGGCTAGACGGTCGACTTCCGACCGGTGAACAGACCCACAATTGCGAGCAGGATGATCGCGCCGATCAGCGAGACGAGGAAACTGCCGACGGTCAGACCGTCGTCGATGGTCCCGACCCCTACTAGCGGGGAAATCAGCAGGCCACCCAGAAATGCGCCCACGATGCCGACCACGACATTCAGGATGATACCCATCTGATTGTTGCGGCCCATAATGATGCTCGCGAGCCAGCCAACGATGCCGCCCACGATCAGGTATGCGATGAATCCCATGACTTTTACTCCTGTGCCGGTTTAAATACAGGCTAGAGGCTGCGGGGCTGGGCGTCGGTTCGGTTGCGCACTCTAGGTCCTCGCCAGGGCTGCCAGGGCCCCGTGCAAGGCCAATTCGTCTAAATCGGTGCGCCAAACCGGCGCTTGGGCGACGATTTCGGCCAGTTGCCGACCTTTCAGGTAGCCGTCGGCAAATGCAGTGCCGTCAAACACCGCCGACAGCCCGGCGATAACCCCGCCTGCCAACAGCACGCCGCCCGGGGCCGGGGCCGCGAGCACCGTGTCACCCACAAATAGCCCCAGCAGGTACGCGAAGCGGGATACCGCCACGAGGGCGTCCGGCTCTCCAGCGGCGGCAGCTCGCGTTACCGATGCGGCGTCCACGCCCTTTGCCCCCTGCAATTGCGCGAACACAGCGCACAACCCGGAGCCCGACAGTACCCGTTCCCAGGTTATGCGTTGCGTTTCTGCGCCGAGCGCGACGGCAAGTTGCGTCGGCCAACCCGGCGCCGGCGCGAACCCCGCATGCCCAGCCTCACTCGGCTGCACGCGCGTCCCGTGCCAGTACGCGACGCCAAGGCCTGTGCCAATGCTGACCAGCGCGTGCCGCGACGCAGCATCGTCTGGTGCCGCGTGGACCACGGCTGCACCGTCCGGCAAACCGACAGCAGCGGCACGCGCTGCCGCTTCGACGTCGTTCAGCAACAGCACGCGCCGGAACCCGAAGCGTCCAACGAGTGCCTCAGCATCCGCCTGCCAATTGAGATTGGTGAACTGCGCATGGTCGTCGCGTACCGGGCCAGCTACCGCCAGCGCGACGTCGAGGCCGCGCGGGTCAACTTTCAGCTCGGCAAGCGCGGCGGCGAGCACCGACTCGATAGAATCGTGCGCGCGTGCCTCAAGCTTCACGCGTCGCAGTCCGCCCGCGTTAAGCAAAAATCTTGCGTGCGTTCCGCCGAGGTCAGCTGCTAGCCCGATTGATGATCCTTTCAACGCTCCACCTCCAACAGGTAGTCACGGCCGCGCCACCTTACATTGGTGCGGACCGAGCGCCAGCCGGCGGGCAGTCGGTTCGGAGCATCTGCCGAAACCACTGGCCCGCCGTCACCGACGGTTACCCCCAGAAAACCATATACCAACGCCTGCCAGGTTCCACCCATGCACGCCGGATGCACGCCCAACGCACTGTTCGTCATCACGTTCGAAAGGTCGAGCCACAGGCTCTGCCGCCAGTAGCGTCGCGCCGCAGTGCTGAGGCCGAGCCGCGCGGCCAGCGCTGCGTGAACGGCCGGCGACAGGCTGCTTCCATGGTCGGTCAGCGGCTCGTAATAGTTGTAGTTTGCGGCGAGCACTTCGTCGCTGAACCGTTCCGGGAACAGGAATGGCAGCATCAGGACATCCGCCTGCTTGATCAGCTTCAGTCGGTTGATCCGGTCCCAGTCGAATAACCGGTGCACCGGTGCCTGCAGCCGTTCCTCGGCAGGGAGCGGGTAGTCTTCCAGGTCGAAGAAACCTGCGAACTGCTCGATGACGCCGTTGGCTCCGGGCGTTGGGCAATACAGCGTTTCCGCGACGTGCGTCCAATCGGCCGGCTCGCCGGGGTGCAGCGCGATGCGTTCGACCAACGCATGCCAAGCGTCGGGGTACTCGCGCTCGAGCCACGCGGCTGCGCGCCGCGCCTGCTCGAGGTTGTAGCGGACCATCCAGTTCGTGTACGCATTGTCGTCCACCGAGTGGTGATACTCGTCGGGGCCGACGACGCCACGGATGTGCCGCTGCAATGGTCCGTCGACGCATCGGGTCACCCAATACCGCGCGGTCTCGCACAGGATCTCGACGCCGGCGTCGCGCATGAAGGCGTCGTCACCGGTCCCTTCCCAGTAGCGGCACACGCCGTATGCAACATCGGCGGTAACGTGGATCTGCTGCGCACCGGTGAATATGGGAATCTCGCGGCCGCTCGATTTCAGGCGGATGACGCGCGGCGTCACGTCCTCGCCGGTGACCGTGGACTCCCATGCAAACGACGCGCCGCGATGTCCGCCCGCGAGCGCCCGAGCGCGCGCGCCGTCCAGCGTGTGGAGGCGGTATTGCAGCGCGTTGCGCGCTGCGGGTGGGTCGGTATGGATGTAGAACGGCAGCATGAATACTTCCACATCCCAGAAGATGTGCCCCTCGTATGCGCGCCCGCTCAGCGCCCGCGCGCCGATCGAGACATGCGGATCGCGCGCAGCCGTGCTGTGCAGGTGGTAGCTATTGAAGCGCAGCGCCTGCTCGGCCGCGTAGCCGCCCTCGATGCGCACGTCGGCGCTCTTCCACAGGCGGTCCCACCGCTCGTGGTGACGCTCCAGCGCGGCGTCGAACCCAACCCATTGCAGCCGGGCAAGGTGGGTGAGCGCAGCTGCACCCGGGTCATGGATGCCATCACGGCTCGTGTAAACGACGACATACCGGCGAAACAAGAGTGGTTCGCGCGCGACCGCGGGCAGCACCCAATCGCACCGGTCCTCGCCACTGCCGACGAGCGTAGTGCGGCTCGCGATGCAGATTTCATACCCGGAATCCTGCGTCGCGTACCGTTGCAGCTGAATCCCGGGCACCGCCGCGACCGGCAGCGCCACGAGGTGCGGATGGTCTTTCGTGAGATAGGGGTCATCCAGCGATGCATCGACATGCAATTCCGCGACTTCGTGTTCAAACCGGAGTTCCACCTCCTGCATTAAAAGGTGATGGTCGTCGGCCGACGCACAACGCATTGAACGCAACGCCAGGACATTGCGCTCTCCAAGCCCGAACCGAGCATCCGTATGCAGCGTCGCGGTCCGCAGCTCCAGCGTCCGTCGAAATGACAGCGGGTTGGCCGCGTCGATTTCCTTGTCGTCTGCAGTCAGGTTCAGCCGGAAGGGAAACGGCGCGGACACCAGTTCCGCGTGCAGGCTGTCGCCGCCGATGTTCAGGAACTCGTGCTCCGAATATGGCCGCTCGGCATGCTTGCGGTCGTAGATACCGGCGACCATCAGGTCGCCCTGCGAACCCGGCAGCAGAATGTCAGGTGCGCCGCGCACGCCCATGTAGCCGTTTCCCACCGCAAACAGGCTCTCCATCGCAGGCTCGCGTAGCGGGTCGAGGCCTTCCTGTTCAACGCGCCATGCGGCACCCTCCCGGCAATCGCGGAATGCCTGGTCGAGCGCACGCGCGTCGAGTTCGCCGGCGCCGGCAACGATAGTGTCGGCGCCAGCCTCAAGTAGTGCCTTTCGGTTGCCGCCCCGGTCCACTCCGACAACCAAACCAAAGTTCCCGTTCCTCGCTGCGGCGACCCCCGCGACAGCGTCCTCGAACACCGCTGCGTGCACCGGCGCGACATCGAGCAGCTCTGCACACCGAGTGAACGCGTCGGGCGCCGGCTTCCCTCGCAGGCCGGCGGTCTGAATGTCGCTACCGTCAATCACGGCGTCGAACAGCGGCTCTGTCCCCGTCGTCTCGAGGATTTCGCGACCGTGTCGGCTCGAAGTGACCAGCCCGATCCGGACACCGAGCGCCCGCAGACCTTCGACGAGCGCGACCGTATCGGGAAATACCTCAACACCGTCGCGCTGCAGGCGCTCCCTGAATCTTCGTGTCTTGTGCTCGCTGATGCGCGCGACCGCGGCTTCATCAGCGTCGCTCGCTATGCCGCGCGATTCCAGAAAGCGGCGCACGCCTTCGGCGCGCGGCAGCCCGTCTACATAAGAGAGGTAATCTCTGACGGCGTCGAACGGGCGGAACGGCACCGAGTGGGATTCAGACCATTCGAGCAGGAACGCATCGAACGACTCCTTCCATGCAGAGGCATGCAAGTCGGCAGTGCGCGTCAGGACGCCGTCGAGGTCGAAGATGACCGCTTCGACTTCGAGCGGATGCTGTGTTGCGCTCATCTACCGGACAGTAACTGGCGCGATTGCGCCAGGCAAGGCGCGCTCATCGTATAGTATCGACGGATGCATCAACGCCCGGTGATATAAGTGCGGTGGCGCGTGCCGGCACTCGCGGCGGTCGGCGCAACAACGCTCGTCGCGGGCTATTTCTGGTATGCGCTGCTCAGCCCGTTTGGCTATGCCGCGCCTACGACGCCTCCCGAGATCGGACCCGGCACGCATGCCGTGTTCGTGTACGGCACCTTACGCTTCGCTTCGATTCGGTGGCTCGTCATCCGCAGCACCGCGGACACGACACCTGCCGTACTGCCCGGTTACCGGCGTGACGGCCTCGACATCGAACCGCAGGCGGACTCGGAAGTGCGCGGTTTCGTGGTTGAGGTGGATGCGGATGCGCTGCGTCGGCTGGACCGGTACGAGAGACTTGGTATCCGTTATGACCGCGTCCGCGTAACGCTCGCGGATGGGGAACAAGCATGGGCATATCGAAGGCTGGTGAACGATGAGCGATGACAGAAAATTGGCTATGCCACCGGTCATGAATGGTGCAGACGGTGCGCCGCGACGCATCGGCGTCGAAATCGAGATGAACGGTCTGCCGCTGGACGCGCTCGCCGAACTCGTCGCTAACGCACTCGACCTTACCGTCGAGGAGACCGGCCGTTACGAACGCGCGCTGCACGGTGACAGCGCCGGTGACTGGCAGGTCGAGGTGGATTTTCAGTTGCTGAAGGAGCTCGGCCGTGAAGTGCGCGACGAGGACACGTTCGCTGACGACCTGCGTAGTACCGCCGAAGAGGCATTGAAACGGTTGGCGGAGCCGCTGGTTCCACTCGAACTTGTGTCGCCGCCGCTTCCGATGGAGCGGCTGTCCGACATACGGCGGCTGATTCCACTGCTGCGCGACGCGGGTGCCAAAGGGACCTCCGAGAACCTGACCAATGCGTTCGGCATGCAGTTCAACCCCGAAATACCCGCCGCTGACTCGGACACGCTGCTTGCCTACCTGAAGGCGTTCCTATGCCTGCAGGACTGGCTGTTCAAGCGTGCAGACATTGATGTCGCGCGGCGCGCCACCAGTTATGTCGACCCGTTTCCATCCGAGTACGTGCGCGCGGTCGTTGCCGTTGACTACTGGCCAGACCGCGACCGGATGATCGACGACTATCTCACCGCGAACCCGACACGCAACCGCGCGCTCGACCTCATGCCGCTGTTCCTGCATTTGGATGAGCAGCGCGTACGCGCCGCAACGGACGACCCGCTGATCAAGGCGCGCCCGACATTCCACTACCGGTTACCGAACAGCGATATCGGCCGGCCCGGCTGGGGTATGGAACTCGCATGGAACGACTGGCTCGAGGTCGAGCGCCTTGCTGCGGATCGCGACCGACTCGACGCCTGCTGCCGCGCTTACACGGCCTTCCTCGACCAACCGTTGCAACGCTGGCTTGGAAACTGGGCCGGCCGCGTGAGACGGCGATGGCTCAGCCAGTAATCGCGGTCACCGGGCCTTCGCGCGGTGCGCTGGGGCCGCGCACGTGCGTGAGCGTAGCGGTACGGCTGTACGGCGCGCACCCGCTGCAACTGGGGCCCGGCACAGACCTCACCAGACACAGGTATGACGGTGTGGTCGTCACGGGTGGCCACGATATCGACCCGGTGCTCTACGCGGCGGAGCCAGAAGTTGAACCACGCCACGACAAGGCGCGCGATGCATTCGAAACCCGCGTAATTAACAATGCGCTCGAGCGCGGCCTTCCGCTGCTCGGCATCTGCCGCGGCGCGCAGCTATTGAACGTGTGCCGCGGCGGCAGCCTGTTCCAGGACCTGCGCCCTCAACGTCGCAGGACCTCCCACCGGCGCACCGTGCTGCCTTTGAAGACGCTGTGCATCAACGAAGCCGACAGCCTGCTCGCGGAGGTGATGGGCGCCGGCAACGCACGGATCAACAGCCTGCACAACCAGGCAATCGACAGGGTGGGGAGCGGTTTGCGCGTCGTCGCGCGCGACCTCGACAGCATCGTGCAAGCGGTGGAAGACCGCGAATACGGCTTCCTGATGGGTGTGCAATGGCACCCCGAGTTCTTAATCTTTATCCGGCGGCAATTGCACTTGTTCAGGGCATTGGTGCGCGCAGCAGAATCACGCGCCGGCTGACGAATTCCACACTCCACAGGTAGCGCGCGGCAATCCAGTGGATTGTCTGTTCCGAGTAGAAGCAAACGTGCGTCGGGTCGCGGTGGTAGTACCAGTCGGGGAACGCGGCGAGCTCTGGCCGCAATTCGGTCATCAATCCAAGCCACCCATTAGGTCGTAACAATCGCGCCAGCAAATCAAAGTCGCTGCGCGGGTCATGCAGGTGCTCGACCACTTCTGTGCAGGTGATGAAGTCGTAATCCCGATCCAACGCGGCGCGCGCTGGTGCGAAATAAGGGTCGTATATGGCGGTGGGATGGCCGGCTTCGGCCAGCATCGCGGCGAGTGCCGGCCCCGGACCTGCGCCATAGTCGAGCCCCTCCGCGCCTGCGGGCAGCCGCTCGAGCAGCGGGGCCGCGAGTTGCGCAAGAAATGCGCGGTAGCGCGGGTCATCGACTTCGTTCTCATGCGTCAGGTAATGCGCGCGCTCCGCATCAGACGCGAGCCGCTGAGCAGGTACCTGGTACACCAGGTCGCACAGCGCGCAGTGCAAGTAATGGCCGCTCGACGCCGCAACCTGCTTCTGTGCGTCCCGCGCCGCACACAGCGGGCAACGCACGGACTCAGCCACGGAGCAACGGCCGCAACAGCAGCGGCATCAACGCTGCGTACGCGGCAACCGGAATAAATATCAGTGGTGCCGCGACGTCGGCCGAAAGCAGCGCGCCGAGCAACGCCGGCGAGACCGCGGACGACAGCACCATGCATCCTGCGTACATGCCGCGCACCAACCCTATGCTGCGGCTCCCGAACAGCTCAACCCACAACGCGCCCGCGAGAACGCTATTGGCGCCCGCAGTCACACCGAGCCCTGCGAACAGCAGCCACAGCGCCGCTGCGGGTGGCGCGACCACTGTCGCCAGCACGCCACCCGCAAGCGGCAGCAGGTAAACCGGCACCAGAGCGCGCGCGCTGAACCGGTCGACCAGCTGGCCGGCGATGAAGATTGCCGCCGCCTGGCAGCCCGCGTAAACGATGAACGCGCGCGCGACTGCCGAGGGCGTCCAGCCGAACTGCTCGGCAAGCGCGGTCTGGTGGAAGAACAGAGCGGTCACGACGAACGCCGGCACGAGAACGGTGCCCAGCGCGCCGACAAATTGCGGCGCGCGCAGCAGGCGACGACGGGTCCAGACGGCGGAAACATCATCTGCCTGCTGCGCACCCGGAAGCGTCGGCGCCGGGAACGGTCGACCGATGTGCAACAGCGCAGGCAATGCGAGTGCAATCAACGCGATTGGGACTGCGACCCAAACTGCCCGCCAGCCGAACGACCCAAGCGCGGCGGTTACGAGCAGCGGAAAAGTCGCCTCGGCGAGCATGAAGCCCATCGCGGCAACCGCGATGGTCCGTCCACGCGCGGCCCCGCCGAAGCGCGCTGCGACAACAATCGCAAAGTGCCCAGCAAGCCCCTGGCCACCGAGCCGCAGGAGGAACAGCCCGGCCACGAGCGGCAGCGCTGTGTCCGCGCCTGCCACCAGTAATGCGCCCGCGCCGAGCACCGCTAGCGCGAGCGCCATCGCGCGCCCCGGCGCGAGTCTGTCGGCGAGCGCGCCTAGCCAGAACATCAGGAGGCCGGCGCCGAGCGTCGCGGCACCGTACAGCACGCCGAGCGCCGCGGACGACAGCCCGAAGTCGGCGCGGAAAGAGGCGCCGAACAGGCCGATAAAGAATGTCTGTCCCGGGCCCGATGCGGCGGCGGCCAACAGGCCGAACGCCGCGCCGCGGCGTGCGAGGGATGGGGCTGATACCGGCATCCACGCACTGTACATTACGCAGATGTCCGCATTAATCCTGTATGGGCCCGACGACCTCTTGCGCGTGCTTGGTGTGCTCGCGTTGATGTCGCCGATGGTACTTCTGGCGCTGGCATCGGGCGGCGCGCTGCTGTGGCCGCGGCACGCGCGTGCGGGCTTAGACCTGCGCCCCGGTGCGCTGGTGCTCTACCTGCTTGCCACGCAGTTGCTGCTAGCGATCGCGGCGCTCGCATGGCTGGACGGCTGGCCGTACGGGAAGCTCATCACGGGCGTCTATTACGCGCTCGCAATCGTGGGTGGTGTCCGCCTCATCGGGCTATTCCGGTAAGCGATGGGGTCCGCAGTTGCCCGGAAGTGCTTGACGGGACTATAGTTCGGCGATGTTCAGCGGTCACGCACAGCCACGCAGGTCGATGACGGCCACGGCATTCGCCGTGTTCGCGGCCGGCTGGATGCTGCTCGTGATGCAGCCTTGTCTGGCGGCGCTGGATCAGGTGACGGCGTCACACGCCGGCCACCACGACTGTCCGCACTGCCCGGTGGATGTTGTGCCACCGTGTGCTGACGGCACGCTGGACTGCTCCGCACCGGATTCCGCTGCCGGAGGCGAGCACGCCAAGCCGAAACCGCCGATCGCTGTAGCGCTCACCGTGTTCGCTGCGCCGCAGCAGTCACCGGAACGCATCCGTACCGCATTCCACCACGAGCGACCTCAGTCGACCGGCCCGCCTTTCACCGAACGGTTCTGCTGCCACCTCGAATAGCCTCCCTTCCCTGCGTTTGACCGTGGGCGCGCCGCCGTGTGTGGCGCATAAGTGAAGGAGAGGTGCAATGGTCCGATTACTTGTTCTGATGTTGTTCGCCGGCGCCGCGCAGGCGTCGCCGCTGACGTTCGCCGAAGCGACGCGTGCTGCGCTCGAGCGCGATCCGATGCTGCAGCGTTTGGAGGCCCGTGCCGCGGCGCTGGCCGACGATGCGATTGCCGAAGGAGCGCTGCCTGACCCCGAACTGATGGTTGGCATCGGCGAATTGCCAGTCGACGGGTTCGATGTCGTCTCGGACGAGATGCGGATGTACGAGGTCGGCATCATGCAGCGCTTTCCGCCGCGCGGCATTCGCAGGAGCGCAAGCCGGCGCGGTGAGCGTCTGGCTGACGCGGAACTGCTGCTCGCCGAGGCTCGTAGGCTCGAGCTGGTGCACGCGGTCGCACGCGACTGGCTGGATTTACTCTACTTGGACGCGGCACTCGAAGTCGTCCGTGAAACTCGCGCACGGTTCGAGGAAATTACAGACACAGTCGAGTCCCGCTACGCTCAGGGGGTCGGGCGACGCGACGACGTGATCCAGGTAGGCATCGAGCTGATGCGCGTCGACGAGCAGGAGAGCCGCCTGCGCCGGCAGGTCGGCTCGGCGCGCGCGGCGCTCGCGCTGCGCATCGGGCCGGAACTTGCAGCACGGGCGCTTGAGAGTGGCCACCCAGACTTCGCGGAACCGGGAGACCCTATCTCTCTGCGCTCTCGACTGGCGGAGCACCCTCGTGCACGCGCGTTCGCGGCGCGCACCGAAGCCGGCCGGCTCGGGGAAGCAGCCGAGCGAGCGCGCTACCGCCCACAATTTGGCATGTCCGTCGGCTACATGCGGCGCACCGGCCTGCGCGCGGGCATGGAGATGCCGGATGCGGTATCCGCACGCGTGACGGTATCGGTCCCGCTGTTCACCGCGAACCGACAGGACCGCCGACTTGCCGCAGCCCAGGCGCGTACATGGGCGACGGATGCGGAACGGCAATCCGAGTTGTACGAGCTCGAATATCAACTTGAGCGCGCGCTGTCCGACCATGCTGAGCTCAAGGCACAGCGGGAGCTGTACGAGCAGCGGCTGTTGCCCGCTGCCGCCGAGTTCACGCAAACGGCGCTGAACGCTTACCGTGCCGGCAGCGAGGACTTGCTCGTACTCGTGCGCGCGCAGGTCGCCGAATATGACGTGCGCCTGCAGTACCACGAAGTCATCCTCCAGTTGCTGCGCGTACGCGCCGAGCTCGGCTACCTCGCCGGAGAGAACCCATGAAACTCAAATCACTTTCAATCGCCTTTTTTGTCGCGGCGCTGGCAGCGTGTGGCGCACCCGACGAACACGCGGGACACGATCAACCAACACAGGTGCCCGAATACGAGGGCGAGCGCGAGGTGCTGTACTGGTACGACCCGATGCACCCGCAGCAACGCTTCGACAAGCCCGGGCCATCGCCTTTCATGGACATGCAACTCGTGCCGCGCTACGCAGACGAGGTGAACGAAGGGCGGCTCCGCGTGGCACCGGTGGTGCAGCAAACGATGAACATCCGGAGCGCAGCGGCTGAGCGCCGACGGATGTGGCGGCCAATCGACGCGCCGGCAGTTGTCGGCTATGACGAATCGAAATTGGTGCGTTTGCACCCGCGGGTCGACGGCTGGATTGAAGAAGTCGGAGTCAACGCGGTCGGTGAGGCGGTCACCGAAGGCCAAGTGCTATTCACGCTGTATTCGCCACGACTCGTGACTGCACAGGATGAGCTGCTGCTCGCGCTGCGGCGCGACGACGCCGGTGCGGCGCGTGCAGCGCGCGACAACCTTCGTGCGCTCGGCGTGCAGGACACGGTAATTGCGGAAGTTGAACGCACTCGGCGCGTGCAGCGCGCGCTGCCGTGGCACGCCGATTCCGACGGCGTCGTGCGCGAACTGGGCATCCGGCGCGGGATGGCAGTGGGGCCCGGCGACCTACTGCTCGAACTTGCCGACCTGTCGACCGTCTGGCTCACTGCCGAGGTGTTCGACCGGCATGCCACGTGGCTGCGGGTCGGTCAGCCCGCCGAGGCGACGCTGTCATACGCGCGCGAAGAGAAGCTCGAAACCGAGGTTGCGTATATTTACCCGACACTCGACGACACGACGCGGACATTGCGCGTGCGGCTACCGCTCGCCAACCCGTCCGGCACGCTGCGCCCGGGGATGTGGGCTTCGGTACGCATCTTCGGTGGCGCCGCGAACAACGTGCTGATGGTCCCGCGTGAGGCGCTGATACGCACCGGCACATCGGTGCGCGTCGTGCTGCGCGACGACGCCGAGAACTTCGTTGTGCGTGAGATCACCGCTGGCGCCGAGAGCGGGGACTGGGTCGAGATTCGCCAAGGCTTGGCCGAGGGAGACGAAGTCGTCGTGTCCGGCCAGTTCCTGCTGGACTCAGAAGCGGCGCTCCGCGCCGGCCACGGCCGGCTCGAAGGCGCCGGGCACCAGCACTAGGAGCGCCGCATGATCGATGCAATCATTCGTTGGTCGATTGCGAACCGGGTACTGGTACTCGTGCTCGCGCTCGCTTGCGCCGCCGCCGGTATTCATGCGGTCCGTAACACACCGATCGACGCAATACCCGACCTGTCCGACACGCAGGTGATTGTCCGCACGATGGTTCCGGGCCAGGCCCCGGAGGTCGTCGAGCGGCAAGTTACCTACCCGCTGACCACCGCGCTGATGGCAGTGCCCGGCGCGCACACCGTCCGCGGCTTTTCAATGTTCGGCGACTCGTTCATTTACGTGCTATTCGATGACGGCACCGACCCGTACTGGGCACGCTCGCGAGTGCAGGAATACCTCAGCCAGGTCGAAGGGCAGATGCCGGCCGGCATTCGTCCTGCCCTTGGCCCTGACGCAACCGGAGTCGGCTGGGTCTACAAGTACGCGCTTGTCGACCGGACCGGTGCGCACGACTTGTCGCAGTTACGGGCGCTCCAAGACTGGTTCCTGAAATTCGAGTTGCAGGGAGTGCCGGGCGTAGCTGAGGTCGCAACCGTCGGCGGGATGGTGCGCCAATACCAGGTCGCAATAGACCCGAACCGCTTGCGTGCGTACGGGATTGGGCTCGAACAGGTGCGGATGGCCGTCGAGCGCGGCAACGCGGAGGCCGGCGGCTCACTGCTCGAACTTGCAGAGGCCGAGTACATGGTGCGGGCGACCGGGTATATCCAGTCGCTCGACGACCTGCGGCAAATCCCGCTCGGGCGCAACGCCTCTGGGACGCCCATTTTGTTACAGGACGTTGCCGATATCCGGCGCGGCCCCGCCCAACGGCGCGGCATCGCGGAACTGGACGGCAAAGGTGAGGTGGTCGGCGGCATCATCGTGATGCGACACGGGGAGAACGCCCGCGCAACCATCAACGCAGTACGTACGAAGCTCGACGAACTGCGTGCGGGCCTTCCTCCTGGCGTCGAGATTGTCGAAGCGTACGACCGCTCGGCGCTGATTGGGCGCGCGGTCGCGACGCTGTGGGAGAAACTCGCACTCGAGTTCCTCGTGGTAATCATCATCTGCGGGCTGTTCCTGTGGCACCTGCGTTCGTCGCTGGTGATTGTGCTGAGCCTGCCGCTGGGCGTGCTTGCGGCGTTCATCGTGATGTACCAGCAGGGTATCAACGCGAACATCATGTCGCTCGGTGGCATCGCTATCTCGATTGGCGTAATGGTCGACGCTGCGATTGTATTGATTGAGAACGTGCACCGGCACTTCGAGCGAGAGGTACCCGGACGCGACGCGCACTGGCAGACGATTGAGCGCGCGACGCTCGAAGTAGGTCGCCCTATTTTCTTCTCACTGATGATCGTCGCGCTGTCGTTCCTGCCGGTATTCGCGCTGGAGGCGCAAGAGGGGCGGATGTTTGCGCCGCTCGCGTTCACGAAAACCTACACAATGGCGGCCGCGGCCGGGCTCGCAATCACGCTGGTGCCTGTGCTGATGGGCTGGTTCATTCGCGGCCGTATCCGGCCGGAACGGGAGAATCCGGTCGCGAACTTCCTGCATCGGCACTACCGCCCGCTCGTCGGTGGCGCGCTGCGCCGCCCATGGTGGGTGGCGGTCGGTGCGCTGCTGCTCATCGCGTCCACGCTGTACCCACTGTCGCGGCTCGGAACCGAGTTCATGCCGGAGCTCGACGAGGGCGATCTGATGTACATGCCGACGACGCTGCCCGGGCTATCGCCGGGCAAGGCAGCGGAGCTCCTCCAGCAGACCGACGCGCTGATTCGCCAGGTGCCTGAGGTTGCGCGCGTACTCGGCAAGGCCGGGCGCGCGGAAACCGCGACCGACCCTGCGCCGTTGACGATGATCGAGACCTTCATCACGCTCAAGCCACGCAACGAGTGGCGCGACGGGATGACTACTGCGCGATTGATAAGCGAACTCGATGCACTGGTGCAGATTCCAGGCGTCAGCAACGCGTGGGTGTTCCCGATCCAGACGCGCATCGACATGCTCCAGACCGGGATACGCACCGATGTCGGCATCCAAGTGACCGGCGCCGACCTCAACGTGATCCAGAATGTCGCAACGCAGATTGAGGCCGTTGTCGCCGACATCGATGGGACCCTCACCGCGTTCGCCGACCGCCCTGCGGGTGGCCGCTATGTGGTGATTGACGTCGACCGCACGGCTGCCGCGCGGCACGGGATGAACATTGCCGACGTGCACGAGACCGTTCGGTACGGCATCGGCGGGGCCGACGTAACCGAGACGGTCGAGGGCCTTGAGCGCTACCCGGTCAACGTGCGGCTCCACGCAGACTGGCGCGATTCGCCGGAGCGGCTGCGCGAAATCCCCATCGTCACGCCGGCCGGCACGCATGTTCCCCTAGGTGAACTCGCGACCGTCAGTATTGCCGACGGTCCGGCGATGATTCGCACCGAGAACACGCGCCCTGCCAGCTTTGTGTTCGTCGACATCGAGGGGCGGGACCTCGGCGGCTGGGTCGCTGAGGCCCGCCGCGTGATTGCCGACGAGGTCGACCTCCCACCCGGCTACACGGTCGGCTTCTCGGGCAAGTATGAGTACATGGAGCGGGCGCGGGCGCGCCTCGGCACGTTGGTACCCCTTACGCTCGTTATCATTGTCGTGCTGCTGATGATGACCTTTCGGCGGGCCTCGGACTCGGCTTTGGTGCTATCCGCGGTGCCGCTGTCGCTGGCCGGCGGGCTGTGGCTGATGTGGTTGCTCGACTTCAACATGTCGATCGGGGTCGCGGTCGGCTTCGTCGCGCTCGGCGGGCTCGCCGCCGAGACCGGCGTAATCATGGTCGTTTACCTCAACCAGGCGCTCGAGCGCTGGCGCGCGGGTGCCGACCACACACGAGCGGCGTTGAGCACGGCGCTTGCCGACGGCGCTGCGCTGCGCGTCCGGCCAATCACGATGACGCAGGCCACCGTATTCCTTGGGTTGTTGCCGGTGATGCTCGGCGGCGGCACCGGCTCGGAGGTTATGCAACGGATTGCGGCACCGATGGTTGGCGGCGTGTTCACTGTGTGGCTCGTCGCACTCTTCGTGCTGCCCGCCCTGTACTTCCTGTGGCACGCACGCAAGCTGGACGCCGTGTTGCATTGACAGGACCCACGAAATTCAGGGGATACCCTGTTTGACCGCAGGCATCCATCGTCGCAAGCTGGTCCGGTGACTGCATTCGACGAGCTGCACCGGACCGCCCTCGCGCTGACGACGCGTGGCAAGGGCATCCTCGCGGCCGATGAAAGTACCGGCACAATCGAGAAGCGCCTGAAATCCATCGGTGTGCAGTGCACCGAGGAGAATCGTCGCGCATACCGCGACCTGCTGTTCTCGACCAAGGGGCTCAGCGAGTTCATCAGTGGCGTCATCCTGTTCGACGAGACCCTGCGCCAAAAGGACGCAGGCGGCACCCCGTTTGCGGAAGGCCTGGCCGCGAACGGAATCATCCCCGGTATCAAGGTCGATAAGGGCACAGTCGACTTACCCGGCCACCCCGGCGAGAAAGTCACACAAGGGCTGGACGGGCTCGCGGCGCGCTTTGATGAGTACCGCGAACTCGGTGCCCGCTTCGCCAAATGGCGCGCGGTGCTGTCAATCAGCGACGACCTGCCGAGCGCGCACGCGATCGAGGTGAACGCGCACGCGCTCGCCCGTTACGCCGCCATCTGCCAGGCGCAGGGCCTCGTTCCAATTGTCGAACCCGAGGTGCTGATGGACGGCGCGCACACGCTCACGCGCTGCGCGCAGGTGACGGAGGCTGTGCTGCAAGCAGTCTTCGATGCCTTGCACGCGCATGGCGTCGTGCTGGAGCGCATGCTGCTGAAACCCAACATGGTGGTGTCGGGCACCGAGTGCCCCCAACAGGCACCTGCGGCCGAAGTCGCCGCGGCGACGCTGACCTGCCTGCGCCGCACCGTACCCGCCGCGGTCCCCGGCATCATGTTTCTGTCCGGCGGTCAGACCGACGAGACGGCGACGGAGAACCTCAACGCGATTAACGCCGCCGATGGCGCTAAGCCGTGGGCGCTCAGCTTCTCCTATGGCCGCGCCCTTCAGGCGCCTGTCCTGAAGGCATGGCGCGGCGAAGTAGCTAACGTCGCGGCCGCACAACAGGCATTATTGAAGCGCGCGCGCCTGAACGGCGCCGCGCAGCAAGGAACTTACCACTCACCACCAAACGGGAAAACCGCAACATGACCATGACCTTCGGCCTCACCCCATTGATTTCACTGATCGCCGGCATCCTGATTCTGATATTCCCGAGGCTGCTCAATTACATCGTCGCGGTGTACCTGATCATCGTCGGCATCGTCGGACTCTTTAACCTGTAGTTTTCCCGGCGGCGCCTGCCGGCGCACCCTTGTACTTGCTATACCTTGCGCTGCGATGTATAACAGCGCTATGCATGTAAACAAAGACCTGATGGCCGCGTCGTCGACGCCGATTGTGCTCGCCATCCTGGCCGACGGGGACAGCTACGGCTACGCAATCCTCCAGCGGGTGCGGGAGTTGTCCGGCGGTCGTATCGAATGGACCGACGGAATGCTGTACCCGGTGTTGCACCGGCTCGAACGGCTCGACCACATCAAGGCCCGGTGGGAAGTTGCGGAAAGCGGCCGCCGCCGTAAGTACAGCAGTTGGTCGTCGCGCCGTCGGATACCGGAGAACGCGAAACGGCTGACCGAACCGACGCGTTGGTCGCGTTTGCGTTCGCAGCCGCGGCAGCGCTGGCAATAAAGCTGCCGGCGCTGTTTGGCATTCCGTTCGGTAACGAGAACGACGCGTTCTACCTCAGCAACATCAGCTTCTTCGTGCTGCCCATCCTGACCGGCTACTTCGCGTGGAAGCGGCAGCTCGGCGCGCGCACCGTCGGTTGGCTCGGCGCGGCGTTCGTCGTGGCTGCGGTCTTTGCAAACGGGTATCCGTTTGCGCCCGGTCTGCAGAACACAGAAGCGCTTGCCGCGCTTCATTTGCCGATTGCGCTGTGGCTCGTCGTCGGTATCGCGTACGCCGGCGCCCGCTGGCGCGAGGTCGGCGGGCGCATGGATTTCGTGCGCTTCTCAGGCGAGCTGTTCATTTATTACGTGCTAATCGCCCTCGGCGGTGGCGTGTTCGTCGGGTTCATGTCGATGATCTTCGGCGCTATCGGGATCGACGCCGAGCCGTTTTTCGAGTCGTGGGTGCTGCCGACCGGCGCGATGGGCGCGGTCGTGATCGGCGCCTGGCTAGTGGAATCCAAGCAGAGCGTAATCGAGAACATGGCGCCGGTGCTGACACGTCTGTTCACGCCACTGTTCGCGGTAATGCTGGTCACCTTTCTTGCGACGCTGCTCATTACCGGCCGCGGAATTGATGTCGAACGCGAAGTGCTGATCGCGTTCGACCTGCTGCTCGTAGTGGTCGTCGGCCTGCTGCTCTATTCGGTTTCGGCGCGTGACCCGTGGGCACTGCCGGCCCTGTCCGATTATGCGCAGGTCGTGTTGGTGGTCAGCGCACTGCTCGCCGATGCAGTCGCGCTGTGGGCAATCGCCGCGCGAATCACTGAATTCGGTTTCAGCCCGAACCGCGTCGCCGCGCTGGGCATGAACCTCGTGCTGCTGGTGAACCTCGCGTGGTCTGCGGTGCTGTACATCCGCTTCCTGCGCGGCGACACGCTATTTACCGCTCTCGAACGGTGGCAGACGGCCTATCTGCCTGTATACGCAGCGTGGGCGGCATTCGTCGTCGTAGCGTTCCCGCCGCTGTTCGGCTACTCCTGAGCGCGTGCGTGGATTGACCGCGGAGGCGCATAGTCCTATGTTGGGGAAGACAGCCCCTGGAGAAACACATGAACAAACCTCTTACCATTGCCGCCTTCGCTGTTGCCCTCGCCGCGTGCGGCCAGCAACCCGCAGAGCAGCCACAAGCCCAGCAGGCGCAGCCGGAGCGACCCGCGACGACGCCCGCACAGCAGCCGGCGCAAACTCCGGCTACCGCGAGCACACCGCCCTCATCCACCGGTCCGTTCGAACTGAACGGCGATGCGGCGCGTGGTCAGGCGATTTACATGGCCAACTGTTCGTCGTGCCACGGTCGGGAAGGCCGAGGTGACGGTCCTGTGGGACGCGCGCTACGCCCGCCTGCTACGGATTTCACGGCAGCGGAAGCAATGACAGCGGAACGCGCCTATCTCGTTGTACGCGACGGCGGCATGGCTGCGAACCTCGCGCCAACCATGGCAGCGTTTGGTCGCTCGCTCGACGACCAGCAGATTCACGATGTCGTCGCGTATGTGATGCAGCTCAAGGCAGGCGGCGACTGAACATCACCGGCACGAAGCGCACCGTATAGAGCGCGAAGCCTGCACTCCACAGCACGCCGCCTAGGATCAACGCGATTCGGGCAGCGTCGAACGGCAGCACCCCGTACCCAAGCCGCGCGAGCGGCGAAAGCGCGACCAGTACGAACGCCGCGGTCATCCACGCGTCCGCCTGAATCGGCCGGCCGGTGTGGCCGAGCGCGACCCTCGTCATCATCCCAATCGCGAGTGCGCCGAGCGCGCCGACCGTCAGCGCATGCAGCGCCGCGGACGCAGGCGCCTCGACCGCGCGCAGCACGAGCGTGAGCGCGAGCCACGCGTAACCGAGGTGCAGGATCCACAGCATCGGCTCGCGCAGGGTCGCCCACCATCTCCAGCGGAATAACAAAGCGACCAACGATACCGCAGCGGCACCCTCCACAACGGATGTGACGAGCGACGGCAATGGTGTCCAGCGTGCGACAACCGCCGCAACCGTCAGCGCGACCGCAATCCAAGTAAACAAACCGCCGGGAACGACGCTCGTTTCCGGGAAACGCCGCCTGGTAAAGAACGGGATTACGCGTGCGCCGATGAACACCATCAACACCAGCAGCGCGTCGGCAGCCGCGTGCAAAGGCGGCACCGACGGCCGGAACGCCAGCCAAGCGGCTGCCGCTGCGAATGCAGCGATTATGCCGACCACCGGGTAGTTGCGCGCATTTCGCGCCGCGACGATGGGCCGCGCGATGACCAGCGTCAGCGCTACACCAAATGCCGCGACCAATATTGCCGACAGCAGTGATGACGCGCCAGCCCACGGCGCGATGCGGCCCGCCACCCAAAGTGTGAACAGCGCTGCGAGCAGCGCAGGGCCCGCGACGCGGCGGCCGGTCCAGTTGCCGACTGCCGTGAGCAGGAAACCGGCGACGAGCGCCGACGCGAAGCCGAACAGCAACTCGCCGCCGTGCCAGACGATCGGAGACTGGCCGGCTGGCGCCACGCCATCACCGAACAGAAAAGAGAGCCACATGGCGATGTGCAGAGACGCGGCCGCGGCGGCGCCGAGGAAGAAAGGGCGGAAACCATCACTGAACAGCGCCACCGTAAACCTACCCGGCGAGGCGCGCGAGCGCGTCGCGGTCGTGGATCACGATGTGGCGCTTGCGCGTACTCACGAGCCCCGCGTCCTGCCACTCGGACAGCCAATCATCTCGCGACCATCCGGCGTTGCCTGTACGAGCTTAACGCTGCCGTCTGAGACCAGGTAAAAGGTGTCGGCTGCGTCACCCTGTGCGAACAGCATCTGACCGGGATCATGCGAACGCACCGCCGCAACGGCGAGCATCGCATCGCGGTCCACGTCTGGAAGCCCAGCGAACAGCGTGGCGTCGGACAAGGCTTGCAGCGACGAATCCATCGCGCGATTGTAGCAAGTACCCTCATCGCGCCGGCCACTCCAACTGCAGCCACAATTTACGCACCGACGGCAGCGTGCCACCGGAGAAATCCGCGGCTTTAACCAGCCAGCGCGCCGACTCGCCGATTGGGCGCGCATACGAGGCATTCCATTCGTCACCGAACGCGCCGTAATCGTGATACACGACGGTCCAAGTGCCGCGCGCAAGCGTACCCGTGGCTGACGCATAGCGATCATCAAGCCCATCCGGCGGCGTCGCGAGGAAGCGGTCCGCCCACCCATTGAACGCGTGCAGCGTGGCGAAAGGGGTTGCGAAGCCCTTCACGCCGTCACCTCCCAGGTATTCACGCCCAAACGCCCACCGTACACCGGCGAACCTAACCGATGGCTCGACCAGAAAATAGTCGGCGCGGTACGCGACCGGCTGGCCGCCGCTGTCGCGCTGGCGAGCACCCTCGATCGTCCAGCGAAGCGGCCCCGTTTCGCCGCTCCAGCGCAATCCGACAGTCATCGACGAGTCGGCCGGCGCGGTCCGATCATCGAACAGGAATGCGTACCCCTGAACACGGCCCCATGTAGCGGCCGCAAGGTGCGAATCGTGGTCGCGGCGTTGACCGTTAACGCGCTGCACCGCGTCGACGTACGCGTAGCGCCACTCAACTCCCATCCCGCCGCGCAGGTGGAGCGCATCGAAAGTCTGCTCGGCCTGCCGCCAGCCGACGTTCCCGACGAAGCGCTGGTTGCCAAATTGCAGCCGTTGCCGGCCGAGTGTCGCCTCGACGCGTTCACCAGACCAGCGCAGCCAGCGTTGATTGAGCTCTGTAAGCGGCGGGTCGGCAGGCAGGCGATCCGCGAGTACTTCGGAATGCTCGCCTTCGAGGTATAGCGACCAGCGCTCGACCGGCATCCACAGCCAACCGAGCCGTAGCCGCACGGATTGCGCGTCTATGCGCTCAGCGAGCGCCGCGTCATCGACCTGCTCGTAGCGATAGCGCAGGTCCCAGGTCCAATCGGCGGTGGCCGGCGCGGCAACCAGCGCCGCCGCGAGCGCAATCAAAGTGCGTTTCATGGAGCCCATCATCGCGCGCAACTAGCGCTACCGCATTGCGCAGGCGCAAATAGGTATAAGCCGCAATGTCTCACTGCCCATAAGTTGCGCTCGCGCAAGGTTCTGGGTCAGTTTGACGGCGTACGATAGGCGCACACATAGGAGACTGACCATGAAAATCAGGGCGTTCAACTTCCTTGCAGCCGCTGCGATGACCGTGGCGATGCTCGCCGCCGCGGCGCCAGCGGAAGCCTGTCCGAGCTGCAACACCGCATTCGCGGCAGAACTACTCGAGGAGCGCGGCAACTCGCTCGCCGGTCAGGATGTACTGCGCGCGATGCGCACACAGGCAGCGTTCGCCGCCGGCGAAGCCGAGCCTGGCGCCGCCGCTGCGGTACTCGCGGCCGCCCGCATAGACACGACGCAGCTTCTGGCGGCGCAGCAGTCCACGCCGCGCGCCGCGCAATCGACCGCCCCGGCACGCGCACGCCCCGGTCGCCTAACCGGGCAACGCTTCGAAGAGGTGTTCGGTGATGCGGACTTCATCGAGATCATCCGCCGCGACGAGGGCCTTGCGACCGCCCCGACCAGCTTCGTGCCGCAGGACGCGACACCCGACAAGGAGTTCACGATCACGCTCGAAGAGGGCCAGGCCTACATCGGCCAAGGCGTGATGTACGACGGCTTCACCACGAATGGCTCGATTCCGGGCCCGACCATCATCGTCACCGAAGGCGACATTGTGCGCCTGAACATTGTGAACGAGGGTGACATACCGCACGGCGCGTCGATCCACGCCGCATACACGCAGACCTCGAAGTACGTGGGCAACATCGCCCCGGGGGAGACCAAGAGCGTGACCTTCCGCGCCATGATCCCGGGTGTGTATATGTACCACTGCGCGCCGGGCGGCCACGCGATACCGATGCACGTTCTGTTCGGGCAGTACGGAATGATTGTAGTAGAGCCGCGCGACACCAAGTACCGCATGGAGGAGGAACTCGGCCGAGCGCCGGATGTGAACCTCTACCTGTTGCAGCATGAAATCTTTGCGAGCGGTCGCGACGCAATTGAAGGCAGCCCGATGTACACCGCGTTCAACGGCAAGGTGTTTCGCTACGTCGAAGAGCCGATTCGTGCGAAGCCGGGCGACTATGTCCGCATCCACTACCTGAACGTCGGTCCGACCCAGATGTCGACTTTCCACATCGTCGGCATCATTTGGGACCACGTGTACTGGCAAGGCCATCCAAACGCACGCCTGCCCGGAGGCCAGACAGTGACTTCCGGTCCGTCTGACAGTTGGGTGATTGAGTTCCGCGTGCCGCCGGATGAAGGCAGCTATCTGATGCTCGACCACTCGGTCGGCAACACGAGCCGCGGCGCAATCGGCATCCTCCAGGCCGACCGCAACGCAGAAACCCCGCTCACGCTACTGGCCGAGGGCCCCGCTTACACTGCAGAGCAACTCGCCGAGATGGCGGCGCAAGCGGTACGCACCGTGTCTCCGTTCAAGCCGGGCACCGCGTCCGAAGGCGGCAGCCTTGCGCTGCCGGATGTTCCGGTCGTGTACGGCCCGGATGTGAAGGAAGTCACCGTCCGGATCATCGGCAACTCGTATTACCCGAAGGTGATCGAAATCGAGCCGGGTACCCGCGTGCGGTGGGTGAACGAGGAAGTGTTTACGTTCATGAGCGGCGAATTCTCAGGCATCCACAATGCCGTGGGTATAGACGGCCCGAACATGTTCGCGACCAGAATGCTCGCGCACGCCGAGAGCGATGTCGTCGAATTCACCACGCCGGGTACTTACGAATACATCTGCACCCCACACCCGTACATGAACGGGCGGATCATCGTTCGTGAGGCTACAGCGGAAGCGAACGGCGGCAGCGGTTCGTTGGACTGGGCGATGTTGCTTGCGCTGCTGGTAATGCTGGCTGCGGCCGGCGGCACGCTCGTAAAGGTCCGCCGCGATGTCTGAAGGCATGGAAACGGCATGCCCTCCTTGCGAACGCGATCTACGGGTCAGTTCGACGAGCGTGGGTCCACTCGCCATAGGAACAACGCGCACGCAACCACCCACGTAAGCACCGATGCTTCCAGCACACGCTGCGCGATGCCCGAGTACGCGGACTCAAGCAGAAGCAAGCCGAACAACGCGGACACCGCCGCGATACGGCCGAGCCATGACAGCGCAAGTCCTCCGGGCCAATGCCGCGCGCCGAGCCCGAGCAGGAAGAGCGTCACGGGCGCGAGCGCGTACCCAATCAACCCAAATAGATTGTGCAGCATCTGCGACACGCTCGGCTCAGTCGGCCTGCAACCGAAGTCACATGGAAACACGACGGCCGCCCCGTGGCTCCGTGTTGAGCGATCACCGCAATATCAGAACGACGCTGCCAACTTTCCGACCTGAGTCGACGCGCCGATGTGCGTTGACGATTCCTTGAAACGGAAAGCGGCTGTCCACCACCGCCTTCAGATCTCCCGCCGCCGCTCGTGCCGCCAAAACTCTCATGTCCTCGGCATGCTCACCCGCCGGACCACCAAACACTCGGCGGCCGCTGAGCATAGCCCAGAGTGGAGAGAACAGAATTTGGGGAAGATTCGCTGATACAGCGAGCAAGCGACCACGCTCCTTCAGCACCTTGCGGCAACGAGAGTAGGGGGCGTTGCCGACCGTGTCGACAATCACGTCGTAGCGGCAAGGCTGGGCCGCGAAGTCGTCGCGATTGTAATCAATGACCTCAGCTGCCCCAAGAGAACGCATCGTTGAAGCATTCGCGTCGCTACACACGGCAGTAACAACGGCGCCAGCGTGGCGGGCGATCTGGACCATCGCTACCCCTACCGCGCCGGAGGCTCCATTGACCAGCACGCTTTCACCGGCGCGAAGCTCCGCCTTCCGAAAAAAATGCAGCGCGGTGCTGCCCCCGAATGGAAGGGCGACGGCCTCTTCGAACGTCAGATTCGCTGGAATCAACGCGACCGCCGCGTGCTGCGTGACACACACAAACTCGGCATGACAGCCCATTGTGCTGCACAGCCCGAAAACTCGGTCGCCGACTTCGAATTTGTCGACGTTCGGCCCTATCGCATCAACTACACCCGCGAACTCGAGGCCCAGTATGGGCTTTCGCGGGCGGAAGACCCCGAATGCCAACCGTGCAAGCAATGCGAAACCAAGTGGCATCCGCATCGCGCGTAACCGCGAGTCGGCGGCGGATACTGTAGTGGCATGCACGCGTATTCGGATTTCTTCCGCTGTTGGCGTAGGTCTTTCGAACTCATCAACCCGGACGACCTCGGGTGGCCCGTACTGGTGGATGGCTGCTGCTTTCATCATCGCCTTACCGCCCATGTGTGCGGTGCTCGCTACTGCAGTCAAAATCAGACGCGCGCCGTCAGCCTACGGAGATTTCTGCAGACTGAACGGAAGATGGTGCCCAGGGACGGAATCGAACCGCCGACACGGGGATTTTCAATCCCCTGCTCTACCAACTGAGCTACCTGGGCGTCTGAAAAGGCTGACAGCGCGGAGCGCGTATTAAACAAGCAGTTGCCTGTAGGGTCAAGGATAACCCGCTAGGGTAATGTCCGCTTTGACACCCTCGCCGTCGACTGGCTAATCTGCTCTTGTCCCTTCATGTTCGAGCGTTTGATGCTGAATCCCGCAGCAATTGATGTGCCTCCCGCCGCCGCGGTGGCCAACCGGTTCAACCAGGTCCGGGCAGCGACCGTCGCCCTGGCTGAGGGGCTGTCGCCGGAAGACTGCCAGGTGCAGTCGATGCCGGATGCGAGCCCGGTCAAATGGCATCTCGCCCATACGACCTGGTTCTTCGAGACCTTCGTGCTCGCCGCGCAACCGGGGCACCGTCCGTTCGACGAGGGCTTCGAGTACCTGTTCAATTCCTATTACAACGGTGTCGGTGACCAGCCGGTGCGCGCAGATCGCGGACTGACGACGCGGCCGTTGCTCGAACGCGTGCTCGACTACCGTGCACATATAGATGAGCGGATGGCGGCGCTGCTCGCGGGAGGCGCCGACGGCAACTTACTCGCACTCGTGGAGCTGGGCATCAACCACGAGCAGCAGCATCAGGAACTAATCCTCACCGACATCAAGCATGCGTTCTGGTCGAACCTTTTGCAGCCGGCCTACAGCGCCGACGCACCGGTAGCAGACCCCACGGATACGAAGCCCGGCTTCGTGGGTCACCCTGGGGGGCTCGCACTCATCGGTGCCGATGCAGAAGGATTTGCGTTCGACAATGAGCGGCCGCGCCACCGCGTTTGGCTCGAACCGTTCGAGATTTCCACGCGGCTCGTCACGAACGCGGAATACCGCGCGTTCATCGACGACGGCGGTTACGAGCGGCATTCGTACTGGCTGTCGGATGCCTGGGCGCTGGTCGCCGAACATCGCTGGCGGTGGCCGTTGTACTGGCGCGCGGCGCTGGACGCCGAGTTCACGCTGTCCGGCGAGCAACCGCTCCGTGGCGACGCACCGGTCACCCACCTCAGCTTCTACGAGGCCGATGCTTACGCGCGCTGGGCCGGCGCGCGACTGCCAACAGAGGCCGAGTGGGAAACCGCGGCAACCGCAGGTGGCCTGGATCAGTTGTACGACGCTGCGTGGCAGTGGACTGGGAGCGCGTACCTCGGCTACCCGGGCTTCCGCCCGTCGCGAGACAGCCTCGGCGAGTACAACGGCAAGTTCATGAGTGGGCAGATGGTGTTGCGTGGCGGTTCGTGCCTGACCGCACCGGGCCACACGCGGGCGACTTACCGGAACTTCTTCCCGCCGTCCGCGCGATGGCAGTGCACCGGGTTGCGGCTGGCGCGCGACGCATGACTGCCGACAACGGGGAAGTAGACCTCCACGACCTCAGCCCATCCGTCGCACAGATGCGCGATGACGTTCTGCGCGGTCTCGGCGCACCGCAGAAATGGATTTCGCCGATGTACCTGTACGACGAGAGCGGCTCTCACCTATTCGACCGAATCTGCGAGCTCCCAGAGTACTACCCAACCCGCACCGAGCGCGCAATCCTGCGCGACAATGCCGCGGAAATCTCCGCCGCGCTCGGCACGGACCTGATGCTCGTCGAACCGGGCAGTGGCAACGGCGAGAAAGCCACGCTGCTGCTGCGCTCGCTGCACGAACCCGTCGCGTTCATCCCGGTTGAGATTTCACGCGAACATCTTTGGCAATCCGCGAACGCAATCAACGAGGCGTTCCCGGACCTTGAAGTACTGCCCGTCTGCGCCGATTTCTCACAGCCGTTCGAGCTCCCGGAACCGTCCCGACCCGCAGCGCGGGCCGCTGTGTTTTTCCCCGGCTCGACAATCGGCAATTTTCGGCCGCGTACCGCAGTAATGCTGCTCGCAAACTTCGGCGGGGTCGCAGGCGACGGTGGTGTGCTGCTGGTCGGCGTCGACCTGCGCAAGGACCCTGCCGTGCTGGAGCGCGCGTACGACGACGCGGCCGGCGTCACCGCCGAGTTCAACCTCAACCTGCTGCTGCGCCTGAACCGTGAACTCGGCGCAGATTTCGACCTCGATGCATTTGAGCACCGCGCGGTTTGGAACGATGCCGACAGCCGCATGGAGATGCACCTCGTCAGCAAGCGTGCGCAGAAGGTGCAGATTGGAAAGGAAAGCGTTGCATTGCGGGAAGGCGAGCACATCCATACCGAATCAAGCTACAAGTACACGCCCGACGCGTTTGCCGCGCTCGCAAGCGAAGCCGGGCTGCGCGTGGTGAAAGTGTGGATGGATGAGGAACGGCTGTTCTCGGTGCAGCTGTTGGAGCGGAGTTAATCAGTCGCGAATCACAGATTCGCTCCCACAGGGAATATTGCGCACCAATTATTGAGGTGGGGTGTAGCCGTCGGGCGCGGATGCGCCGGTGCCGAAGAAATACTTCTCCATCTCGCCCTCGATGAATTTGCGTGCCTTCGGGTCGATGGTGCTGAGCCGGTACTCATTGATCAGCATCGTCTGATGCTGCACCCAACCCTGCCACGCCTCGCGCGACACCGATTCGAAAATGCGCTGGCCGAGTTCGCCCGGATACGGCGGTCGCTCAAGTCCGTCCGCCTCGCGTCCTAATTTGATGCACTGCACTGTTCGCGTCATCCGGCAATCCTCGCAAGAATCTTCCGTATCGGACTCGGCAGACCGTAGCCGTCGAGGGTATCCGGCGCAACCCACGCCTGCGCCTGGGCATCGCGCACGCTTTCCGATGTTGCATCGACAAGCAGCGGCCGGATGTCGAGCGTGAAATGCGTGAACGCGTGGCGCAGCGTCGGCAGTGCGACAGCGTCTTCGGGTGCGTGTTGCGGCAACACTTCCGGTAGCGACCATAGCCCGCCCCAAATGCCGGTCGGAGGCCTGCGCTCGAGAAGGAACGCGCCGTCGGAGGAGCGGACGACCAGCACGGTTGCCTCGCGGTGTGGACGGACGACACGCGGGCGTGGCGCCGGTAATACCGCGGTCAGCCCGTGTTCGCGTGCCTGGCAGTCGGCCGCAACCGGACATTGCCCGCATGCCGGCCTGCTGCGGGTACACACCGTCGCACCGAGGTCCATGATCGCCTGTGTGTATGCAGCGGCGTCCCCGTGTGGTGTGTACCTCTCGGCGCATGCCCAGAGTCGCTGGGCGGTTTCGCGCGCGCCGGGCCAGCCGTCGATCCCCGCGTGCCTTGCGTACACGCGCCGGCAATTCCCGTCGAGGATCGGGTGACGCTGGTCGCAAGCCAGCGCGAGGATGGCGGCCGCCGTCGACGGCCCGACGCCGGGCAACGCGGAAACCGCGTCTAATGTTTCAGGAAAGCTGCCACCATGGTCGTCACGGACGCTGCGTGCTGCGCGCAGCATGTTGCGCGCCCGCGCGTAATAGCCGAGACCGGCCCATAACCGCATCACCTCGTCATCGTGCGCATCGGCGAGTGCGCCAACATCCGGGAAACGAGCGATGAAGCGCTGGTAGTACGGGATGACCGTCGCGACCTGCGTCTGCTGCAGCATGATCTCCGATACCCAGACACGGTAAAGGCTTCGGTCCTGCTGCCACGGTAAACCGTGCCGACCGTGTTTCGCATACCAGTGCAGCAGCCGGGCTGCGAAATCCGCTTGCCCGTTCACCGGGCCGCAGCAGCCTCGACGGTCTCGGCGGTTTCGATCGCCTGCTGCCGAAGCTTGCGGCGTATCATCATCGGCCCGATTACCGGCGGCACCCAGAAATCCGGAACCAGTGACATCTCGTAGTGGAACAGCGTGCGGCCGCTATGCTCGACGAGCCGCGTGCGTGCCCAACCCGAGCGCAGGTCACTGCGTTCCGGCAGGACTTCGGCACCGATACGCCATTGGGGTTCGGCGTGCATCCACTGCACCTGCTCGATGCGCTTGCAGAACCAGAGCACGCAACCTTCGGAGACCATGCGCACAAGCTTCGTCGATGCGCTGGCAACTTCGATGACCTCGCTTTCCTTAATCAAGTCGCTGAGTTCGGGCCAGAGCGCGTAGTCGGTGAGCACGGCATAGACAGCAGCTGGGTGCGCGCTAAGCACCGCATCAACCTGGACGTGGTATTCACCGCGTTCGTATGTGATATCAACTCTCTGAACTTCCGCGCCGAATGCGACGGGCGTCACCGACAGAAGCAGTACCGCCATCCACCTGCTCACGGACGGTTGAGCAGCCGGTTCCGCAAGCGCTCTTGCAACCGCTCGCGTTCCTCGTCGATTCGCTCCTCTACACGCTCGCGGACTTCTTCCCGGAGTGCCGCGGCGATATCGACGCGGTAGCTCAGGTCATCGAGCGGACCTGCGATGCGGAACGGCACGGTCCGGCCACCCAACTCGCCGACGCCTTCGCTACCGTCGACGCCGGGTACCCGTTGCACCGCGACCTGCAGCCGGAAGTCCACTTCCTCCTGCGCGAGGTCCATCGTGCCGGTGCCCGTCACGAGCATGAACGGCAGTTGGGCACGCAGGTCATTGGTGGTCATCACGCCGTCGCGCACGGTCCCGGTGCCGGACAGGCGTCCGAACTCGGTTTCTTCCGCGCCGCTGCGCGCGGGCCGGGTTTCGTTGCGCATGACTGCGCGTGCATCAGCAACCATGTGCCACAGGTCGAAGCCCTGTACCGCGCCGTCATCGAAACGGAACGCCACCTCGCCGGCGAGCGTCGGGCGCAATTGGCCAATCGTCTCCCCGGTCCCAGTCAGGCGTGCAGACAGGTCCGCGGTACCGGTGATGCGTGCCTCGCCGAACAAGTCGGTGAACAGCGGACCCGCCTGCACGCCGACAACGCGCTCGTTCATCGAGAGCCGGGGCGCCGCACCGCTCGCGTCCAGCGTGATGTCTCCGGTGTATCTCCCACCGTACATCGTTGCAGACGACGGGTGCACGCGGAGCACGCCGCCGCGTGCGTTGATGCCGACCTCAATCTGCTCGCTTGCGAGGCCGGTCACCCGCATGCGACCGATACTCAGCGTGCCTTCAACGTCGAGCCCGCGCACGAGCTCGACCGGGATCCGGATACTGTCCAGCGCGCCGGAAGGTACCGCTTCGGCTTGCGGGGTATCGGGTGCGAGATAGCGGTCGAGGTCGAGCTGGTCGACGGCGAGCGTAAAACGCATTGCCTGTGCTTCCAAGTCCGCCACTGCGAATCGCCCGGTCAGGCGGCTCGCATCGAGCCGCGCCTGCATGTCGCGTAGCTCAACGGAGTTCTCGGTCGCGCTGAAATCTGCGGCGAACTGAAGGTGTGTCAGTGCGGTGGGGTCTTCAGTTTCGGGCACCGGGCGCCCGAGTGTCTCGAGCACCGCGCGCGGCGAGAACGGCTCAACCGTCACACGGCCGGTAAGCGCAGGCTCATCGATGATGCCCGTGCCGTCCGCGGTGAGTTCCGCACGCACGCCCACGCCTTCAAAAGTGAAATTTCTAAGCGCCAGCGTCTGCTCCGACAGATTTGCTGTTGCCGCACCGCCAAATGACGCCGTGATGTCGCGGTCCGGCAGGCGGCCGCCGCGCGCCGTCGCGTCGAGTTGCAGCTCGCGGAACTGCCACGCCTCTGACTCAAGGTTGCCGTCAACCTGCGCCGAGAATACGACGCGCAGGCGTTCGACCGGCAACGCGCCGCCCTGTAGGTCGGCCGAGGCCCGCTCGGCGATGAGCGACACAGCGCTCGATTCAGGGTCGAAACTAGCAGCTCCATTGAACGCGACTTCGCCTCGCCATTGCGGGACGCCGCTGGTGATGCGCGCGTCCATTTCCACATCGGTGCGCTCGCCGACACGGATGCGTCCGGTAGTGAGGTTGAGATCCTCGACGATGTAGCTCGTGCCGGCTTGGACGTCGCGGAACGCAACGCGGGCGCCCGCAAGCGTGAAACCCGCGATGTCGAGACGGTCGAATTCGAATGGCTTTCCGTCTTCGGCCGGAGGCGGCGCGTCGGTCGTGCGCGCATCTCGTTCAAGCAGGTCCGACCAGTTGTCGCGGCCGTCTGCGTCACGCTCGAGTTGCAGTTGCAAACCCGCGAGCGACACCCGACCGAGCTCGATCTCGCGCCGCAGCAGCAGCGGCAGCAGGCGTACGCGCACGTCCGCCTCGCTGAACGACGCGAACGGCATCGCATCGTCGAAACCTTCGCGCTGCGCGAGCGACATCGCACCCGTGCGGACGCCGAGCCACGGGAACACGGTCAAATGCAGGTCGCCGTCAATCGTGAGCGCGCGACCGGTCTCCGACTCGACCTCGGCGGCGATGCGGTCCTTGTAGTCGTTAATGTCGAACAGCAGCGGCAGCGCAATCGCGAGCGCGATGACGACCAGCAGCAGGGTTCCGAAGATGATTCCGATGATTTTCAGTGGGCGTTTCATAGGTTCCAGTATGCCAAATCCACCGGCGCGCGCTTCAGGTATTTACCTGAGATTCGGGAATGGAGCGGGTGATGGGAATCGAACCCACGTTAGCAGCTTGGGAAGCTGCAGTTCTACCATTGAACTACACCCGCACGACGGCGATTCTACTGCGTTCCGCGTGCCGCCTCCACCAGCTTCACGAACCGGGCTGCCGCGTCGTTCCCGTCATGTAGCCAGCCGATCAACGCTGAACCGACGATGACGCCGGCCGCGCCGGCGGCGCGCGCGGCGTGCGCGTGCTCGGGTTTCGAGATGCCGAAGCCGATCACCGGCGGCGGGCCGCCGGCTTGCGCGAGCAGTTCGAGCCGTTCGCGGGCCGGCATCGCCGCGGCACGGTCCGCACCGGTGACCCCTGCTCTGCCCAGCACATAGGTATACGCGGCGCCCGCCTTCGCCACTGCAACGATGGTCTTATCGTTCGCGTCCGGCGGCAGGATCAGTACGTGTGCAACGCCATGCTTCACCGCTGCAGCGCGGAACGGCACGGATTCGCGCAGCGGCACGTCGGCGACCAGTACCGAGTCGACGCCTGCGACCGCCGCGTCGCGGTAGAACGCATCGATGCCGCGCGCGAACACGAGGTTCGCGTACACGAGCAGGCCGATGGGGATATCCGGGTGGCGCGCGCGCACCTGCGCGACCAGTTCGAAGCAACGCGCCGGCGTCACGCCGGCGGTGAGCGCGCGGTTCGCCGCCGCGACGATCACCGGGCCATCGGCGACCGGGTCGCTGAACGGGATGCCGAGTTCGAGCGCGTGGGCGCCGGCGGCGACGAGTTTGTTGATGCGCGCGATCGAGGTTTCCGAATCCGGGTCGCCGAGCATCAAGAACGGGATTACCGCACCCTCATCCCGTTCCGCACACGCGGCGAACATCCGCTCATAGCGCGCGCTCATGCGAGCGCCGCCATTACGGTCGCGAGGTCCTTGTCACCGCGGCCGGACAGGTTCACGACGACGGTGAGCGGCGCGTTGGCTTCTTTAGCGAGCCGTTGCACGTACGCGAGCGCGTGTGCGGATTCGAGCGCAGGCAGGATGCCTTCGGCACGCGCGAGCGCCTGGAACGCGGCGAGCGCGTCGGCGTCAGTCACCGACACGTAAGACGCACGGCCGCAGGCCTGCAGGTACGCATGCTCGGGCCCGACCGCCGGATAATCGAGCCCGGCCGAGATGCTGTGCGACTCGGTGACCTGCCCGTCCGCATCCTGCATCAGGTACGTGTACGCGCCATGCAGCACGCCGGGGCGGCCGGTCGCGAGCGTCGCGCCGGTCCGCCCCGACGCTACGCCTTCGCCTGCCGCTTCGACGCCGACCAGTCGCACGCCCGCGTCATCGATGAAGTCAGCGAAAATGCCGATTGCGTTCGAGCCGCCGCCGACGCACGCGACGACGACATCCGGCAGACCACCGGCCTGTGCGATGACCTGCGCGCGCGCCTCGCGGCCGATCACGCGCTGGAACTCGCGCACGAGCGTCGGGAACGGGTGGGGACCGGCGGCGGTCCCGAGCAGGTAATGCGTGTCGGCGTAGCTCGCGGTCCAGTCGCGCAGCGCCTCGTTCACCGCGTCCTTAAGCGTGCCGCTACCCGCGGCCACCGGCACCACCTCGGCACCGAGCAATTCCATCCGGAACACGTTCTGCTGCTGACGCGCGCAATCTTTCTCACCCATATAGATGCGGCACTCGAGACCCAACAGCGCGCACGCGAGCGCGGTCGCAACGCCGTGTTGGCCGGCACCCGTCTCGGCAATCACCCGCCGTTTGCCCATGCGCTTCGTCAGCAACGCCTGCGCTAGTACTTGGTTCGTCTTGTGCGCGCCGCCGTGCAAGAGGTCTTCGCGCTTTAGGAAGACCCGTAGCGGTGTGCCGGCAAACAAGTTCCGGCATTCGGTGAGCGGCGTCGGCCGCCCCGCGTATTCCGCGAGCAGGCGGCCAAGCTCCGCCACGAACATTGGGTCGGCCTGCGCGGCGACGAACTCGGCCTCGAGCTGTTCGAGCGCCGGCACGAGGATCTCCGGCACGAACATGCCGCCGAAGTCGCCGAAACGATCAGATAATGCGTTCATGCGTTGCGGATCTCCGTGAAGAATTCATGCAGGCGCGTTGCGCTCTTCAAGCCGGGCGCGGTCTCGACCCCCGAACTGACGTCGAGCAGGACGGCTCCGGTCGCGAGTGCCGCGGCGACGGTGTCGGCGGTGATGCCGCCGGCGAGACCGAATCCTGGCGGCGCGGCATCGAGCAACGACCAGTCGAATCGCGTGCCGCTGCCGGGGGCCGTGCAGTCGTACAGCACGCGGTCGACGCCACGCTGTGTCGGCGGCAGCGCGTCACCGACGCGGTACGCACGCCAGAGCGCACAATCGTCAGGCAGCGCTGCGCGCGTCGCGGCGACGATGCGGTCATCCTCGTTGCCGTGCAGCTGGACCGCTGCGAGCGGCACCGCGCGCGCGAGCGCGCCGACCTGTTCTGGCGTCGCATCCACGAACACGCCGACCAGCGGCAGCGGCGATGCGGACGCGATCGCGCGCGCCTGGTGAACATCGACCTGGCGCGGCGACTCTGCGAACACGACGCCGCCCCAACTCGCGCCCGCGTGCCACGCGTCCGCGGCGTCGGCGGGCCGCGTGAGCCCGCAGACCTTCACTTCGCCGAACGCGAGCTGGCGCGCGGCAAGGTCGATACGCGGCGACCGCATCAGCGCGCTGCCGACCAGGAACGCGTCGACATCCGGTGCTAAGCGCTGCACGGTTGCGCGGTCGGTGATGCCAGACTCGGCGACGCACAGCCGGCCATCGGGTATCAACGGCGCGAGTCGTGTCGTCGTGGTGAGGTCGATCGACAGGTCGGCGAACGAGCGGTTGTTGACGCCGATGATCATCGCGTCGAGCGCGAGCGCCCGCTCGAGCTCCCCTTCGTCGTGGACCTCGGTAAGGACCTCAAGCCCGTGGCGCGCCGCTTCAGCCGCGCAATCGCGGTACACCGCGTCGTCGAGCACCGACAGCATCAGCAGCACGGCGTCGGCACCGTACGCCCATGCGTCGTACACCTGCACCGGGTCGATGATGAAGTCCTTGCGCAGCACCGGCACCTTGAGCCGGTCACCGACAAACGAGAGATCCGCGAGCGACCCACCGAAAAAGCGTTCGTCGGTTAGCACCGAAACCGCGTCGGCGATGCCGGCATACGCTTGCGCAACGTCGTCGAGTGAATCGATCACGCGCAACACCCCCGCGCTCGGCGACGCCCGCTTGAACTCGTAGATGAAACGGGTACCGCGTTGCGCCAGCGCGGCGTGCAAGCTGTACTGCGCCCGTGTGCGCCGCCTGCGCGTCGGTGCGGTCGCAGCGAGCTCCACGCGCTTGTGCGCGATGATCGTATCCAGCACGCGCTCAACCATGGCTGAGCTCCACTGCGCGCTTGAGGCGTATTGCGGCCCGCCCCGACGCAAGCGCCTCGTGCACGGCCGCACACCCGGCCGCGAACGATTCCGCGCGCCCGGTCACCCACAGCAGCGCACCGCCGTTCAGTGCGACCGCATCCGCGTAGGCGGCGTCGCCGTCACCCGCCAGCAACCGACGCAACGCCGCGGCGTTGTGAGCGGCATCGCGCCCCTCGATCGCAGCCAGCGGCCGCGGTGCGATACCGGCGTCCTCCGGGTGCAGTTCAAGCTCGTCGATGCGGCCGTCGCTCAGCCGGGCGACGCGCGTCGGGCCGTGCAACGCGATCTCGTCGACCTCGCCATGTACGACCAGCGCGGTGGTGCAGCCGAGCTGCCGCAGCGTCTCAGCCAGCGGGCGGCACAGTGACGCATCGTACACACCGAGCAGTTGCACCGGGGGTGCTGCCGGGTGCGCCAACGGCCCGAGCAGATTGAAGATGGTCCGGGTACCGAGCGCTTTGCGCACCGGCATCGCGTGCGCGACACCCTGGTGGTACGCCGGCGCGAACAGAAAGCAGAAGCCCGTCTCGTCGAGCATGCTGCGCGAGACGGCCGGCGACGGGTCGAGCCGCATACCCAAGGCCTCGAGCACGTCGGCCGAGCCCGACCTCGAACTGACCGCGCGGTTGCCGTGTTTCGCGACGGGCAGCCCGCACTCGGCGAGCGCGAACGCCACCGCGGTCGAGACGTTCAGCGTGCCGGTCCCACTGCCACCGGTACCGCAGGTATCCGCGAACGCGTAGTCGGGCCGCGGGAACGGTACCGCCCTCGCCCGCATCGCAACCGCCGCGCCGGCGATCTCGTCGGGGCATTCGCCCTTCGCCTTCAGCGCGACGAGGAGCGCCGTCATCTCAACCGGTGTCGCGTGACCTTCCAGCACCCGTTCGAACAGCGCCGTGCTGTCGTCACGGCTCAGCGACACACCGGCGTACAGCCGTTCAAGGAGTGCGTTCATCGTTGCGTGACCCAGGCGAGCGCGCCGGCGAGCAGCGGACGCCCGCGGGTGGTCAGAATGGATTCGGGATGGAATTGGAAGCCGGCGACCCGCGCGGTGCGGTGGGCAACGGCCATCACGACGCCGTCGGGGGTCGTCGCGATGCCCTCCAGGTCGTCGGGGATGACCTGTGCGGCGAGCGAGTGGTAGCGGCCGACGCTGAGCTCCGCCGGCAGCCCGCTGAACAGCGCGTGATCCGCACGATGTATGACGCTCGCGCGCCCATGCACGATGCTCGGCGACGCACCCACCCGGCCACCGAACGCGTCGACGATGACCTGGTGGCCGAGGCAGATGCCGAGGACGCCGAACTCGCCCGCTGCCGCGCGCACGAGCTCGGTGCAGACGCCGGCATCGGCTGGCCCGCCGGGACCCGGCGACAACATGAACGCCGCGGCGGTCGCACGCGCACGGTCAAGCAGGAAGTCGCAGCGCACATCGTTGCGGTACACCTCCGTCGTGCAGCCGAGCGCTTCCAGGTCATACACGAGGTTGAACGTGAACGAATCGTGGTTGTCGACGAGCAACACGTGCTGGTTCATGCCGGCGCCCCTCCGAGCGCATCGAGAACCGCCTGCGCCTTGGCGCGGGTCTCGTCGGCTTCCCGTTGCGGGTGGGAGTCGAGCACGATGCCGGCGCCGGCCTGCACTCGCGCCTCACCATCCCGCACGAACGCTGCGCGGATCGTGATTGCGGTGTCGAGGTTACCGGCGGCGTCGAGTACGCCGACGGCGCCACCGTAGAAGCCGCGCCGCACGCCCTCAAGCTCCCGGATCAGCGCGCTGGCGCTCAGCTTCGGCGCGCCCGACAGCGTGCCCATGTTCAGACAGGCGCGCAGCGCGTGGAATGCATCGAGGTCTGCGCGCAACCGGCCCTGCACCCGCGAGACCAGGTGCATCACGTGGCGGTAGCGGTCGACGCCGAGCAGCACGGGCACCGTACGTGTGCCGGGCTCGCAGATGCGCGCGATGTCGTTGCGCGCGAGGTCGACGAGCATCATGTGCTCTGCGAGTTCCTTCGGGTCGTGGCGTAGCTCCGCTTCGACGCGCGCGTCGCCATCGTCATCGGACCCGCGTGCGCGGGTCCCGGCGACCGGGTACAGGTCGGCCGTTCGGCTCACCGCATCAAAGCGCAGCGCCGACTCCGGTGATGCGCCGAACAGCGTCCCGGACTCGTCGCACAGGTAGAACAGGTACGGGCTCGGGTTCTGCGCGCGCAAACGGCGGTATGCAGCGAACGGGTCGGTGCAGGGCATCGTCCAGCTGCGTGACACGACCAGTTGGTAGACCGTCCCCGCGACGACCGCGGCCTGTGCGCGCTTGACCTTGAGCGCGAACGCGGCGTCGTCGCATTCCTCTGCCGCGACCTGCGCCGGCGCGTCAGGCGGCGCAGGCGCGTTGGTGTCGACCTGTTCCAGCGCTTCGGCAATCTTTTCCAGTGCGCGGGCGAGGTCACGGCGTCCGGGTGTGTCGAATGCGATTGCGCGTAGCTCAGCCCGCCCTGACAAGTGGTCGATATCCAGCACGAGCTCCGGCACGGTGAACACAAAATCCGGCGTCGGCCCTGCCGGCAACGGCGGCAATGCGTCGAAGCGGTCGGCGAGCTCGAATGCCAGCGCACCGACCAGCAGCAATGCGTCGCGGTCGGTGGTGCGAGCGGGCGCCAGCGCTGCGAGTACTTGCCGCAGCGGGTCGAGGACGGATGGCTCGCGCAGGCGAGCGGATTCGTCGGTGACTTTCCCCGCACGCTGCGGCACGGGTATCTCCGAAGGCACGCCCGCGTCGGCGAGGCGCGCAAGCGCGGTGCGTCCGTTCGCGCTGGCCGCGGTCAGCGTCACCCGGTCGCCGTGCAGCGCGATGCGCAGCGCAGGGGCCACCGCGATCAGGCTGCGCCGGGTGCCGCCGTGGCCGCGCGCAGCGGATTCAAGCAACGCAGTCCCTGGGCGACGCCCGTTGTCGCAGAGCGCCATATACGCGGCCGTCGGTGGCGGACAGCGGTCTATGCGCAGGCGCAGGACTTCCGTGTTCATGCGGCGAACGTCCGCCCGGCCGCCTCGACGAACGGCGCGATCTCGCGCATCAGCCGTGCAAACCCGTCCGGGTCCAGCGACTGCGCGCCGTCCGACAATGCACTCGCGGGGTCGCAATGCACTTCGATGATGAGACCGTCTGCGCCTGCGCCGATCGCCGCCTTCGCCATCGGTGCCACGAGCTCGCGCACGCCCGTGCCGTGCGACGGGTCGACGACGACCGGCAGGTGCGAGCGCAGCTTCAGCACCGCGACCGCGTTCAGGTCGAGCGTGTTGCGGGTGGCGGTTTCGAACGTGCGGATACCGCGTTCACAAAGGATGACGTTCGGGTTGCCGGCATCCATGATGTACTCTGCAGCGAGCAGCAGCTCCTCGATGGTCGCCGACATCCCCCGCTTCAATAGCACCGGCCTGCTGGCGCGGCCGACGGCCTGCAGCAGCCGGTAATTCTGCATGTTGCGCGCGCCGACCTGCAGCGCGTCGGCGTGTTCGGCGACCAGTTCGACGTCGGCCGGGTCGACCACCTCGGTGACGATCGGCATGTCATGCGCACGCCCCGCATCGGCGAGCAACTTGAGCGCGTCTTCGCCGTGCCCCTGGAACGCGTACGGGCTGGTGCGCGGCTTGAACGCACCGCCGCGCAGCACGCGCGCACCTGATTCCCGCACCGCTGCGGCGGTCGCATTAACCTGGCCGTGGTTCTCGACCGCGCAGGGCCCGGCCATCACGACGAAGCCACGGCCGCCGACCGTGACCGAGCTGATGTCGATCTGGGTGTCGTGGCGTTGCATCTCGCGGCTCACCCGCTTGTACGGCGTGAGTATAGGTTTGACGCTCTCGACGAGCGGATGGCCATCGAGCCGCAGCGTCCGGAGCACGCGCTCGTCGCCGAGCGCGCCGAGCACGATGCGCTCGACCCCGGGCAGGTAGAGAGGTTGCAGGCCCTGCGCCTCGATGACGCGCAGCATCGCTTGCGCGTCGTCGTGGGTCGCTTCGGGTTTGAGCACGATGATCATGGTTCGACTCCTTCATCGAGCGAACCTGTCGTGCAGAAATGACAAAGCCCGCCGATATGGCGGGCTTCAGGGTTATCCGGTCAGCGCTTCAGTGCTGCCGGGTCACGCGCGAACGCCCGCCGGGGAGTGGGTCCACCACCACCAGCGACGGGCAATCATCTTGTTCTCGATGCGTGACATTGGGGCGAACTGTACGGGGCGCTTGGGATGCTGTCAATTCAAGCTTCCTGCACGAGGCCGGCGCGCACGCGCTCGACCAGCGCGTCGAGGTCTTCGCCGTCAAAGCCGACGATTGCAACACTCCCGCGTGCGATTGGCACCACGGAGCCGTGCAGCGCACCGTCGCGGACCGGCGTGACTGTGTCGATACCGTTACGTGGCATCACGATTACTGCGACGGGGCCGTGGGTGCCCTGTACGACGAGGTGCGCGGCGAGCCGCCCCGCGATCGGGCACAGCCCAGCATGGATGACACGGCCGATGTCGCCGTCGAGCCGACTACCGACGCGCTGCAGCACAGCACGCAATTGCGTATCGGTGACAGCCCCGTCCTCAATCATCAGCAATTCCGGCTCGTGGTACAGGTGCTGGACCACCGTGTCGGCGAGCGGCGCCCCTTGCCACAACTGCACCGCGATCAGGGTCGCGGCCAGTGTCACCGCAGCCGCGGACGCCGCGAACGCGTACCAGCGCCGCCGCCTGACCGGCTTCCAAGTGGCCTCCATCATCACCTTTTCTGCCAGGCCGTCGGGGACGGGGACGTCCAGCGCGCGCCGCAGCCGTACATCGAACGCCTGTGCCTGCGCCGCCCATTCGCTGCATGCACGGCATCCGAGCCGGTGCGCGGACAGCGCCGCGGTCTGGTCGCGCGGGTTTTCCAGCAGCCGTCGGCGGAATTCAAGGCATTCCATTTTGGGACCTCTTCGCTTCGGCGGGGGCGTCCGCCATCTTCATCAACTGCTGCCTTGCGCGAAACAGGCGCGTGAGCACGGCCGCGCGGGTCAGGTCCATCAGTTCGGCGATCTCGTCGCACGAGCAGCCCACGACGACCTGCAGGACCAACGGCTCGCGGTACGCGACGTCCAGGCGCGAGACCATCCGCCGCAGGTCGTCGAGCTCCGCATCGGCCTCGACCGGTGAATGCTCGGTCTCGGCGACCTCGACCGTGTCGATGTCCACGCATTCGAGGCGGCGCTTTTCATAATGCCGCGCGTGCTCGCGCCGGATGATCGTGAACAGCCAGCTCTTGGCCTTGCTGTCATCCCGTAATGAATCGAGCGATTTCCACGCCCGTATCAACGCTTCCTGGACGACGTCCTCCGCGAGACTGCGGTTGCGGCTCAACCAGTACGCATACCGGTACAGCTGCGGCAGCAACGCGCCGACGAGCGTTTCGAACCGTTGATGGTCGCTGGTCATACCCATAAGACCGGATTGTGGCACTTGTGATTTCACGCGTGCGTCAGTACCGGGTCGTGAGGTCGATCAGCCAGTCCGGCGCATGGTCGAGTACCAGGGTCTCGAGCACCTTGTCGCCGCCGGTCAGCACCAGCAGCCCGATGGCCAGCAGGCCATAACCCATCAGCGTCCGGCCGGTCCTGCCGAAGCCCGCCGCGGTGGCGCGATGGCGTTGGAACCCTACCCGGGACGCAAACCCGATCGCCGCCAGCGGCAGCACGGCGAACAGGCTGAACACCACCATGACCGCGGCCACCTGCGGCAGGGCTTCTCCCTGCGCCGCGAGCGCGATTGCCGCCCCAAGCGTCGGTCCGATGCACGGCGTCCACACGAGCCCCAAGAGCGCGCCCGCGGCGAACTGCCCACCGGCACCCTCCGGCTGGAACCTTGCGAGGGCTGCGTGACCGAAGTCGGCGATACCCGCAGTCGCACGCGCGAACGCCCGCTGGAGCGGTGCGCTGACCAGCAATAGTCCGACCAGCACCATCAGTACGGCGGCCGTTAAACGTAACGTGTCGCCTTCCAGCCCCACCACCTGCCCGGTAGCGGCCAGCGCGGTCCCGGCGACCGCGAAGGTCACGCTCATGCCGCCGGCCAGCGCGAGCAGCCCAGCAGCGGAGCGCGCCATCGCCGCGCTCGCTACGACCGGCAGGAGGGGCAGCACGCACGGATTCAGCATGGTCAGCAGGCCGGCCAGCGCGGCCAACCCGAGCGTCGCCAGACCCCATTCCATTCAATCGGCGACCGCGCGTTCGAGCAGCCCGCGGATGCCCGCCTCGCTGGTATCGGCAATCGAGCGGCCGCGCTCCTCATCGCCGCGGAACACAATCAGCGTACTTTGCCTCGGCGCACCGAGCGCGCGCGCGGCGTCCCGCTGCGCATCCCAGTCGAGCTTCAGCACGATCAGGCCGGCGAATTCCGGCTCCGCGAGCAGCGGTTCGAGGATCTGACCCTGCCGCCGGCACGTTGGGCACCAAGTCGCGTACACATCGACGAGGATTGGCGACCCCTCGGCCTGAAGCGCCGCGAACGCCTCGTCGCTGTACGGTCGTGCTTCAGCCCCTTCGGCAACAGGCGATGCGAGCATCACGACCAGAGTCAGCACCAGTGTTCTCAGCATGTTCATCTCCTTTGGTTCGTCATACAGCAGACCGGGGCTGCCACGCTTCTATTTCAAATTCTTTGTTGCGCAGTGTCGGCGCGTGCCCATACTGAAATTTCCGCGCCCCACTACCGGTCCCGTTATTCATGAGCCCAAATCGCCGCCGTACCCTGCTCCGCGTCGCCGTCATCGCCGTGCTCGTCGTCGTCGCGCTCGTGCTGTATCAAAGCGGCATCGCCGGACAGCTCGACCTCGAGGCGCTTAAAGCACACCAGGCGGACCTCGCTGCATGGATCGACGCGCACCCGGTGCGCGCGTTCGCGGGCTTCTTCGGCCTCTACGTCGCGGTCGCCGCACTGTCGATTCCCGGCGCCGCGGTGATGACGCTCGCGGCGGGTGCGCTGTTCGGCCTGGCGCAAGGTTTCGTCCTAGTCTCGTTCGCGAGCACCATCGGCGCGACCTTGGCGTTCCTGGTCGCGCGCTTCGTGTTGCGCGACTGGCTGCGGGCGCGGTATTCCGACCGGCTCGCCAGGATTGATGACGGCGTCCGCAAGGACGGCGGGTATTACCTGTTCACATTGCGACTGGTGCCGGTGTTCCCGTTCTTCGTGATCAACCTGCTGGCTGGCCTCACCGCGCTCAAAACCTGGACATTCTACTGGGTCAGCCAGCTGGGCATGGTCCCCGGCACGCTCGCCTATGTGTACGCGGGTACGCAGCTCGCACGCATCGAGAGCGCCGGCGACGTGTTGTCGCCGGGACTCATCGGCGCGTTCGTGATCATCGGCCTCCTGCCGCTGATCACACGGTGGTTCGCACGCGCGGTCGCGGCACACCGCGTTTACCGCGGCCATACCAAACCACGCGCGTTCGATTACAACCTGATCGTCATCGGCGCCGGTTCCGCCGGCCTGGTGTCGGCGTACATCGGCGCCGCGGTGAACGCGAAGGTCGCGCTGGTCGAGAAGCACCGGATGGGCGGTGACTGCCTGAACACCGGCTGCGTGCCGTCGAAGGCGCTGATCCGGTCGGCACGCCTGCTCGCGGACGCCCGCGATTCAGACCGATTCGGCATCCGCAGCATGCGCGCGGAGTTCGACTTCGCGGAAGTCATGGACCGCGTCAAGACCGTGATACGCAAGGTCGAGCCGCACGACTCGCCGGAGCGTTACCGTTCACTCGGCGTCGACGTAATACAGGGCGACGCGCAGCTCGTTTCACCCTGGGAGGTCGCGGTGGGCGACCGTCGCATCAGCGCCCGCGCGATTATCGTCGCGACCGGCGCGCGCGCCCTCGTGCCGCCGATTCCCGGCCTCGATCAGGTCGACTACCTCACGAGCGACTCCATCTGGGACCTACGCGAACTGCCGCGCCAACTGATCGTGCTCGGCGGCGGGCCGATCGGCAGCGAACTCGCGCAGTGCTTCCGACGTCTCGGCAGCGAGGTGACGGTGGTCGAGATGGCGCCGCGCCTGTTGCCTCGCGAGGATGCCGACGCGGCCGCTGAACTCGAAGCGCGTTTCAACGCCGAGGGGATCACAGTCGCCTCGGCGCACCGTGCACTGCGCGTGGCCCGTGGGCCGTCGAGAGACGAACTCGTCTGCGAACACGACGGTCGGGAAGTCGCGTTGCCGTTCGACCGCGTGTTGGTCGCGCTCGGACGGAAAGCGAACGTCGACGGCTTCGGCCTCCAGGAACTCGGCGTGTGCCTCACCTCCCGGGGCACGGTCGAGGCGGACGGGTTCCTGCGCACCAACTTCCCGAACATCCTGGTCGCGGGCGACGTCACCGGCCCATTCCAGTTCACCCACGTCGCCGCGCACCAGGCCTGGTATGCATCGCTGAACGGGCTGCTCGCGCCGTTCTGGAGTTTCCGCGCCGACTATAGTGTGATCCCTTGGGCGACCTTCACCGATCCTGAGGTCGCGCGGGTCGGGCTGTCGGAGGACGAAGCCCGCGAGCGCGGTGTCGAGGTCGAAGTGACGCGCTACGGCATCGACGACCTCGACCGTGCGATCGCCGACGGCGCCGACCACGGTTTCGTCAAGCTGCGATTGGCCGAAAAGTTCTTCGCGTGGCGCCGCGGCCGCGCACACCCCGTCACGAACCTCAACGCCCGAGGCAGCGCCGATGAACGCAATTCCTGAACCCTCCACGCTAGACGACGTCCGCCGATATTACGGCGAGGTGTTGCAATCGAGCGCAGACCTCAAGACCGGCGCGTGTTGCGCGACGGAGTCGCTGCCGGAACCGCTGCGACGCCTCGTCGCCGACGTACACCCGGAAGTGCGCGAGCGCTTCTACGGATGCGGCGCGCCGTTGCCGCCGGCGCTCGATGGCTGCACCGTCCTCGACCTCGGGTGCGGCACGGGCCGGGACTGCTACGTACTCTCTCGCCTCGTCGGGCAGCAAGGGCGGGTCATCGGCGTGGATATGACCGAAGAACAGCTCGCGGTCGCACGACGCCACGTGGATTGGCACATGGAGCGCTATGGATACCGGACGCCGAACGTGGCGTTCCGCCACGGTTACATCGAGGACCTGGCCGATGCGGGCATCGCCGACGACACGGTCGACGTCGTGGTCTCGAACTGCGTGCTGAACCTGTCGCCGGAGAAGGACCGCGTGTTCGCAGAGATGCTGAGGGTGCTTAAGCCCGGCGGCGAGTTCTATTTTTCGGACGTGTTCGCAGACCGTCGCATTCCCGCAGCGTTGCGCGACGACCCGGTGCTGCGCGGCGAATGCCTCGGCGGCGCACTGTACGTCGAGGACTTCCGCCGCGTGTTGGCGGCCGCCGGTTGCGCCGACGCGAGGGTCGTGAGTTCGTCACCCGTGCCGTTGCTCGATGCCGATATCGAGCGGAAAATCGGTTTCGTCACGTTCCGCTCGTTGACGATACGCGGCTTCAAGCTGCCGCTCGAGGACCGCTGCGAGAACTTCGGGCAGGTCGCGACTTATCTGGGAACGATAGCCGGCCACCCGCACCGGTTCGTACTTGACGACCATCATCTGTTCGAGACGGGGCGGCCGCTCGCGGTGTGCGGCAACACCGCGGATATGCTGTCCCGGTCGCGTTATGCGCGCCATTTCCGCATCGCCGGCGACAAACGGACGCACTTCGGCCTGTTCGACTGTGCGCCCGCCGAGCGCGCCGGAGCGCCCGCAGCCCCGTGCTGCTGACATGCCCCGCCTGAGCGACATCGCGGTCATCATCCCAGCGGGGCCCGGCGAGCGAGAATGGGTCCCGCTGCTGCCACAATTGCATGAGGTCGGCGAACGGGTGCTGTCATGCGTCCACGGCGACGTGCCGCCGCTGCCCGAAACGACCGGCGTGCGGGTCGTCGAAGGCGAGCCCGGGCGGGCGCGCCAGCTGAACGCGGGCGCCGCCGCCACAGCGCGGCCGTGGTTATGGTTCATCCATGCGGACAGCCGAGTCGTGCCGGCGACCCTCGATGCGGTCGCCACAGCGCCGGACCGCGACATGCTCGGGTATTGCGACCTGCGCTTCTACGACGGCCCGCCGTGGATGGCCGTCAACGCATTCTTCGGCAACCTGCGCAGCCGCTGGTTTGGACTCCCGTTCGGTGACCAGGGCTTGCTGATGCCCCGCGCGGTATACAACCAGCTCGGCGGTTTCGACGAGACCCTGGCGGCAGCCGAGGATCATGCGCTGGTCTGGGCTGCCCGCCACGCGCGCATCCCCGTGACGCGCTTGCGGGCGCCGTTGTACACGAGCGGCCGCCGCTACGCGGACGAAGGCTGGTTCCGCGTCACCGCGCGGCATGCGACTGCCACTATCCTGCAGGCGCGCCTGTTCTCGGCGCGTCACGCATGACCGGCGCCATCGCCATCTTCGTCAAGACGCCGGGGTTCTCGCCGGTCAAGACGCGCCTCGCCGCCGGCATCGGCAAGGAGCATGCGGAATCGTGGTTTCGGTCGGCTGCGGAGGCAACCGCATCCGTCGTCGTTCGCGTCACCGATGATGCCTACTGGGCAGTCGCGGAACCGTCGTCGACGGCAGCCGAACAGTGGCAGCGATTGGGCCACATCCGGCAAGGCGACGGCACGCTCGGCGAACGGATGGCGACCGTGCATACGGAACTGGTGCGGCTTCATGGCAGCGCGGTGCTGGTCGGCGCCGACACGCCGCAGCTGGACCCAGCGGTGTTGGGCCACGCATTCGAGTGGATTCGGGCACCGGCCCCGCGCCTGGTCATCGGTCGCTGTGAGGACGGTGGTTTCTGGCTGTTCGGGGCGAATCGAGCGCTTCCCACCAGTGATTGGACCTCGGTCGGGTATGGCCGAACGGATACGGCACACAACTTCCGCAGCGTGCTGGCGCACCACGGCGCATGGCTCGATTTGCCGGTGCTGCATGACGTAGACGAAAGCGCCGACCTGGCGCCTGCGATGCGCGAACTCGCGGCATTGCGCCATCCGACCGACGCGCAATGCGCCCTTTACACGTGGACCCGGGAGTATCTCGATGCGTAACACCTTGCCATTGCTTCAAGCAGGCCGCCGTTTCCCCGCTATCGAGCGGCAGCGCTTCGAAACCTTACAGATGAATCTCGGCTACCTGTGCAATCTCAGTTGCATCCATTGCCATGTGAACGCCGGCCCGAAGCGCAAGGAACTCATGGACGAGGCGACGATGCACCTGGCGCTGGCGGTTGCCAGCAAGCACAACGTCGCGACGTTGGACCTGACCGGCGGATCGCCCGAGATGAACCCTGGCTTCCGCCGACTTGTCACGCAAGCAAAGGCCTCCGGCCTGCACGTAATGGACCGCCTGAACCCAACCATCATCGAGGAGCCTGGCTACGAGTGGGTCGCGAACTTCCTCGCCGACCACGCCGTCGAGGCGGTCGCTTCGCTCCCGTGCTACAGCGAAGAGAACGTCGACGAGCAGCGCGGAAACGGCGTGTTCGAATCGTCGATCCGCGCGCTGCAGAAGCTGAACGGCCTCGGCTACGGCAAGGCGGGATCCGGACGCGTGCTGAACCTTGTCTACAACCCGAACGGCGACTTCCTGCCGCCGCCGCAAGAGAAGCTGGAGCAGGACTACCGGCGATTGCTCGGCGAGCGGTTCGGCATCGAGTTCAACGCGCTGTACGCGCTCGCGAACATGCCGATCAAACGCTTCGGCTCGTGGCTGCTGTCGAAGGGCCGGTTCGACGATTACATGCAGACGCTGGAGGACGCGCATCAGGACGCGAACGTCGATAACGTCATGTGCCGCTCGCTGATCAGCGTGGATTACCAGGGCTACCTGTACGACTGCGATTTCAACCAGATGCTCGGGCTCCCGGCCGGCGGGCGCGCGAAGTTGCACCTGCGTGACCTGCTGGTCGACGACGTGCCCCGCCCGATAACCGTCGCGCGGCACTGTTTCGGCTGTACGGCGGGCCAAGGCTCGAGCTGCGGCGGCGCGCTGTTGTGATCACTACAGGAGACGGCACAGGATGAGCTGGATAACGGAAATAGACGAATCAGATGCCGCTGGCGCGCTGGCGGAGATGTACGAAATGTTGCGTGCGCAGCGCGGCAAGGTGTCCAACATCCTGAAGGTGCACAGCCTGCGGCCGGCGGCGATGCAACACCACCTCGACCTGTACATGGGCCTGATGTTCGGCGCCGGTGGTCTGAGCCGTCGGCAGCGGGAACTGATCGCGGTCGCGGTGTCGCAGGCGAACCGGTGCGCGTATTGCGTGACCCACCATGTCGAAGCGCTTGCCCGTTACGAGCGGGATGCGGACACGCTCGCGGCGCTAAAGGAATCGGTGGTCGACGCGACGCTGACCGACCCGGACCGGGCGCTGGTCGAATACGCGACCCGGCTCACGGAGGCACCGCACGCGGTGACACGCGACGAGATCGACCGGCTGCGGGTCGCAGGTCTCGCCGACGACGACATCCTGCTCGCGAACCTGATCACCGCGTACTTCAATTTCGTCAACCGTATCGCCCTGGGGCTTGGCGTCGAGTTCACCGACGACGAAGCCCACGGATACAGGGTCTAGGAGGAGAGGACGATGACCGAACTCAACGAACGCCAGAAGGCGCTATGCGATTCGAGCCCATACGATTTCTCGGGACTGCGTGCAGCATTCATCAACTGCACGCTGAAACGCACGCCGCAGAAATCTCACACCGAGGGCCTGATGGCGGTCTCCCGGAAGATCATGGACTTGAATGGCATCGCGACCACGCTCGTACGGGCCGTAGACCACGACATCGCGTCCGGCGTGTATCCGGACATGACCGAACACGGCTGGGAGCGGGACGCGTGGCCGGAAATCTATGAGAAAGTAAGGTCTGCGCACATCATCGTGATCGGAACCCCGATCTGGCTAGGCGACAAATCGTCCATCTGCGCGAAAGTAATCGAGCGCCTGTACGCACACTCAGGCGACCTGAACGATGGACTCCGGCGGCCCGGAGAACGATTTCACGAACCGCAATATCACATTCATGACCTGGAACCTGATGCATCTGGCGTTGATGCTGCATCAGGCCGGTGGCATCCCGGCGCACGGCAACCAGCGCTCGCTGTGGGACGCGGGCTGCCGCTTCGACTTCGAGAACCCCGAGCATAGATGAATGCGCGCAGGACTCGTGATGATACCCACGGTGATGCTGGCATTCGCGGCCCCGTTGTCGCCATCGGAGTACAGGGCGGGCGCGTTCAGCGATGCGCGGCTCGACGGCTGGACACCGCAGGTATTCAACGCCGAGACCGACTACCGCCTCGTAGAGCGCGACCGTGAGACGGTATTGGAGGCGCGCTGCGACAACGCCGCCTCTGCGCTGGTTCACACTCGCCGGATTGACCTGCGGGAAACACCGATCCTGCGCTGGCGCTGGCGCGTCGAAGGGTTCCCCGATGCCGCGGATGAAACGACGCGTGCCGGCGACGACTTCGGGGCGCGAGTATACGTCGTGAAGCGGCACCGCCTGCTGCCGTGGCGAACGCGGGCGATCAACTATGTATGGACCGCGCGGGTGCCGCGTGGCAGCGACTGGGCGAACCCGTACGCGGCGCAGGCCAGGATGGTCGCGATGCGTTCGGGGCCGGGCGCCTGGCATACCGAGGAAGTGAACGTGCGCGAGGACTTCCTTCGCTTCCACGGTATGGATGTCGACACCATCGACGGCATCGCGATCATGACGGACTGCGACGATACCGGCGGAACAGCGCACGCACTGTACGGCGACATCATATTCACCGCAGCGCCCTAAGCGCGCGGCCGTCAAGCTTGCCGGGCGGCGAGCGTGCGCAGCAGCGCGTCGAGCGTGATGCCACGCGCACGCAAAAGGACCAGCAGGTGGTACAGCAGGTCGGCAGACTCGGCGAGCACCGCATCGTCGTCGCCGGCCACCGCAGCGAGTGCGGTCTCGACCCCCTCCTCGCCGAGTTTCTGCGCGACCCGTGCAACGCCGTCGCCGAGCAGTTTGGCGGTATAGCTCGTGCTTCCGTCTCCCGCCTCCGCGCGCGCGGTGATCGTCTCCTCGAGCGTGTGCAGGAACCCTCCCGGCACCGCGTCGCCGAAACAGCTGACGGTGCCGTTGTGGCAGGTCGGCCCGGCGGGTCGCGCGCGCACGAGGTAGGTGTCGTGGTCACAATCCTCGCGGATGTCCACGAGCGTCAGCGTGTTGCCGGACGTCTCGCCTTTACGCCACAAGCGCTGTTTCGAGCGACTGTAGAACGTGACGAAGCCGCTCGTGCGCGTTGCGTCGAGCGCCTCGTCGTTCATGTAGCCGAGCATCAGCACGCGCCCGGTGTCGGCGTCCTGCACGATTGCGGGGGTCAGCATCGGACGGTCACCTGTTCGCCGTGGAGCCAGCGTTTGAGTTCAGGGATGCGTAGCGTGCCGTCGTGGAAGACGCCGGCAGCCAGCGCGCCGTCCACGTCGGCACCGGAGAAGACCTCGCGGAAGTGCTCACGCGCGCCCGCGCCGCCCGACGCGATCAGCGGCACGCTACACACCGCGCGCGCCGCAGCGAGGTGTGCGATGTCGTAGCCGCCGCGCACGCCATCCTGGTCCATGCAATTCAACACGACCTCTCCTGCGCCGCGGTCCTGCACTTCGCGGATCCAGTCGAGGGTCCGCCGTCCGGGTGCACGCGTGCGCGCGGCATCGCCGGTGTACTGGCGCACCGTGTAGTCGCCGCCGTCCTTGATCGAGTCGATGCCGACGACGACGCACTGGCTGCCGAAGCGCCGTGCGAGCCGTTCGATGAGTGCGGGCTCCGCGAGCGCCGGAGAATTGACAGACACCTTGTCGGCGCCTGCGTGCAGCAGGCGTTCGGCGTCGTCGACCGACCGGATGCCTCCGGCGACGCAGAACGGGATGTCCAGCAGGACGGCGGCGCGTGCGACCCAACCGGCATCCGCGGTGCGCCCGGCCGGGCTCGCCGAAATATCGTAGAACACCAGTTCGTCGGCCCCTTCGTCACGGTACCGGGTCGCGAGTTCCTCAATGTCCCCGGCGTCCTGCACATCCCGGAAGCGCACGCCCTTGACCACGCGCCCGTCGCGCACATCGAGGCACGGGATGATGCGGCGCGCGATCATGCGAATGCCTCGACAGCGTCGATGTCACCGTGCAGCAGCGCGCGGCCGCACACGACCGCCGGGACGCCGCACGCGCGCAAAGTGTCGAGGTCCACGGTGGACGCAACGCCGCCCGATGCCTGCAGCATGTAACGCGGGTACCGGCGCAGAATCTCGCTGTACAGAGCGACGTTCGGCCCGACGCCGGTCCCGTCGCGCCCGATGTCAGTACACAGCAGGTGCATCAGCCCGGTCCCTGCGTACACATCGAGCAGTTCCCACAGGTCAGCGTCACCGGCGCGCTTCCAGCCATCGGTCGCAGGGCGCGGCATGCCGTCGGCGTCGATGCGTACATCGAGCGCGACGACCACCGCGTCGGCGCCGTAGCGCGTGATCCATCCCCCGACCTCATCCGGGTCGCGCGCCGCGACGCTGCCGACGACCACGCGCGTGCAGCCGGCGGTGAGTGCCGCTTCGAAGCGTACGCGGTCGCGGACCCCACCCCCCGCCTGGACCTGCAGCCCGGTCGCTTTGGTCACCTTGCTTACAAGTGCAACCAGCGAATCGGAGCCGTCCCGTGCACCGTTGAGGCTGACGAGGTGCAGCGCGCGGGCACCCGCCGCCTCGTAGCGCCGTGCAATCTCGACCGGGTCATCGCCGAAATCGGTCACCCGCTCGAAGTCGCCTTGCGCGAGGCGCACCACGCGGCCTTCGAGTACGTCGATAGCGGGGATCACCATCATGGGTGCCACCCGATGAAATTCTCGATCAGCCGCGCACCCGCGGGCCCGGACCGCTCCGGGTGGAATTGCACACCGGCGAAATTCGCACGCGCGACCGCAGCGGCGAACGGCGCATCATGGTCGCAGACCGCGACCGTGTGGCCGTTGATGTCGGCACGGTATGAATGGACGTAATAGAACCACTCGCCATCGGCGATGCCGTTCCACAGCGGGTGGACATCCGACAGCGTCGTTGTACTCCAGCCCATGTGCGGCACGCGTGCGCCGCCGTCGAAGCGGGTCACACGTCCGGGCAATATGCCGAGACACGCGACCTCGCCCTCACCGCTCTGCTCGAACAGCAACTGCATGCCGAGGCAGATGCCGAGTACGGGTTTCGTGCACGCGACCAGTGCGGCATCCATGCCGGTCGCGGCGAGGCGTTGCATCGCTGGCGCCGCCGCGCCGACGCCGGGAACGATTACGCGGTCGGCACGGTCGAGGTCAGCCGGGTCGCCGCTGACGAACGCATCGCGGCCCAGCCGCGCAAGCGCGTTCGTCACCGACGCGAGGTTGGCGCCCCCATTGTCGACGATGAGAATCACAGCGCGCCCTTCGTGCTCGGCACTGCGTCGCCGGCGCGCGCGAGCGCCTGACGCAGCGTGCGCCCGGTCGCCTTGAACAGCGCTTCGACCTTGTGGTGGTCGTTGTCGCCCCGCACTTCGAGGTGCAGCGTCGCGCCGAGTGCATTCGCGAAGGACAGGAAGAAATGCGGGACCAACTCTGTTGCCAGCCCGCCGACAGATTCCCGCGCGAACGCCGCGTCGAATGACAGGTGCGGCCGTCCGGAGAGGTCCAGCGCCGCGCGTGCCTGCGTCTCATCCATCGGCAGCAGGAAGCCGTACCGCCCGATGCCCCGCTTGTCGCCGAGCGCGCGCCGGAGGGCTTCGCCGAGCGCCAGCGCGCAGTCTTCGAGCGAGTGATGTTCGTCGACATCGAGGTCGCCCGCGCACTCGAGCGTCAGCGCGAAACCGCCGTGGCGGGCGAGTTGTTCGAGCATATGGTCGAGAAAGCCGATGCCGGTAGCGAGCGCAACGGGTTCCGCCGCGTCGAGGTCGACCTCGACGCTGATGCGCGTTTCGCGCGTGTTCCGCTCGACCCGTGCCCGGCGTGGCGCATCGAGCAACGACGCGGCGACGCCGGGCCATTCGTCACCGGGTCCGTCGATCCCGGTCAGGCGGAAGCCGCGCACGCCGAGGTTCGCTGCGAGCTCGACATCGGCGGCGCGGTCGCCGACCACCGCGCTGACGGACCGGCTCCAACCGTCGTCGGCGAGGTAGTCGTGCAGCATGCCGGTGCGTGGCTTGCGGCATGCGCATCCGTTCGCGGGCCTTCAATCAGCGTGCCGTCACGGTCAACGAAGAGCAGCTTGCGCACCGGCAACCTCCTCTTCCGTGCCAATCGTGATACGCAGCCAGTCGGCGAGCGCGCCATCGAAGCGGCGCACCCGGATGCCGGCGCCCTCGAGGCGCGCGTATGCACGGACGGCATTGGCGAACCGCACCAGCACGAAATTCGCTTCGCCGCCGACGACCTCGGCCACGCCGGGCGTCGTCATCAATGCCGCTGCACAGCGTTGCCGCCGCGCGCGGATCGCATCGGCGTTCACCTGCATCGCCGCGACCGCTGCGGGTGCGAGCGCCGCCTGCGCGATGTCGACAACCGGTGCCGGTAGCAGGTACGGCGGCAACACCCGGCGCACCAGCGTGATGATCTCCGGTGCGGCAAGCAGCGCGCCGCAGCGGATCGCGGCGAGCCCGAACGCCTTCGACAGCGTGCGCAGCACCACCAGGTTCGCGTGCGCCTCGAGCAACGGAACCGCCGACGGCTGCGTCGAGAATTCCTGGTATGCCTCGTCGACGACCACGAGTGCACGCCCGGCGAGCGTCTTGCACAGCCAGGCGATGTCGTCCAGGGGCATCACGGTTCCGGTTGGGTTGTTCGGCGAGCAGATGTACACGAGCTTGACGCCCGGCCGCCACGCGGCCGCAAGTGCGGAACGGTCGAACGCGAATCCCGCCGCAAGTGGCAGCTCGACGACATCGGCGCCCTGCAGTCGGGCGAACACGCCGAACATCGCGAACGTCGGCGGCGTGACCAGCACCGCGTCGGTACCGGGGGTGAGGAACGCGCGGCTGAGTGCGTCGATGCCGTCGTCGCTGCCCCGCGTCGCGAGCACCGATAACGGGCGGACGCCGTAGTACCGTGCGAACGCTGCGGTGAGCGCGCGCGCATCCGGGTCCGGGTATCGGTTGTGGATGCCCGCCGGCAGTTCGTTCGCGTCGAGCAGCACGCCGCTACGCGTGGCCTCCGGCACGTAAGCGTCGAGTGCGCGCACTTCAGGACGGGCGAGCTCAGCCGCATTCATCGAGGCGTACCTCCACCGCGCGGGCGTGCGCATCGAGCCCTTCCATCCGGGCGAGCGCGACGGCGACCGGGCCAATCCCGCGCAGGCCGGCAGCGGTCGCGCGCTGCACGGTGATGCGCTTTTCGAAATCCGCGACCGCGAGTCCGCTGCAGGCGCGTGCATGCCCATAAGTCGGCAGCACGTGATTGGTGCCGCTGCAGTAGTCGCCAAGCGCCTCTGGCGTCCAGTTGCCGAGGAACACCGAGCCCGCGTTCGTCACGGCCGCCACACGGTCATCGGCGTGTTCCGTCGCGATGACGAGGTGCTCGGGCGCGTAACGGTTCGCGACTTCCATCGCTTCGTCCAGGTTGCTGACGATGAGCGCGCGGCTCGCGGCGAGCGCGCGGCTCGCGATTCCGCGCCTGGGCAAGTGCGTGAGCTGTCGGCCGACTTCCGCAGCGACCGCAGCAGCTAGCGCCGGTGCATCCGTTACGAGCAGCACCTGCGAGTCCGGCCCGTGTTCTGCCTGCGACAGCAGGTCGGCGGCGATGAACGACGCATTCGCGCCTGCGTCGGCGACCACCATCAGCTCGGAAGGCCCGGCCGGAAGGTCCGCATGCGCGCCCCGTGGATCAAGGGCCACCTGCCGCTTCGCCTCCGTGACCCACGCGTTACCGGGCCCGAACAGTTTGGCGACGCGCGGTACCGACTCGGTACCGAACGCGAGCGCGGCGATCGCCTGCGCGCCACCAATACGGAACACGCGCGTGATGCCGCAGGCCTGCGCCGCATACAGAATCGCGGGGTGCACGCTGCCGTCGGGACGCGGTGGCGTGCACAACAAGCGTAGCGGGTTGCCGGCAAGCCGCGACGGCACGCCGAGCATCAACACCGTCGACGGCAGCGGTGCCGACCCGCCAGGCACGTAAAGACCGACCGAGTCGATCGGCCGGATGACGCGCGCGCAGCGCACGCCGGTTGCGGTCTCCATCTCGTACGGTTGCGTCCGACCCGCGTCATGAAACGCGGTCAGCGTGGCGATCGCGGCATCGATCGCAGCGCGGTCGTCGGCGCCGAGCCGCGCGGCACCCTGCACGATGGCGGCTTCATCGAGCTCAAGCCGGTCCAGGTCGACACCGTCGAGGCGTGCGGTGAGCCGACGCAGCGCGGCGTCGCCTTCGTTGCGGACCTCGTCGAGGATACCGGTGACCGTGGCCGCGAGATCCGCATCGGCAAACGCGGGCCGTGACAGCAGGTCCGCACGCGCAGCGTTGCCGAGCATCGCCCATTCGACGATACGGAGCGTCATGCGAGCATCTTCTCGACCGGGAGCACGAGCATCGCGCTGGCCCCGGCGCCTTTTAGCGCTTCCAGCGTCTCCCAGAACACCGACTCGGTGCAGACCGCATGAATCGCGACGCGGTCAGTGCAGCCGTCGAGCGGCAGGACCGTTGGCGCCTCGACGCCCGGCAGCAGGCGCGTGATCTCCGCAATTTTCGCGCGTGGGGCATGCAGCATGATGTACTTGCTGCCGTTCACCGCAAGCACGCCGTCGACCCGCATCAGGATGCGCTCCAGCAGCGTGCTCGCCGTGTCAGGCAGCGGGTGTGGCGATGTGATCAGGCACGCGCGGCTTTCGTCGACTGTGAATATCTCTTTAAGGTGGTTCGCACGGAGCGTCTGCCCGGTCGAGACGAGGTCACATATTGCATCGGCCTTGCCGAGGCGCGGTGCGATCTCCACCGCGCCGCCGAGCAGCACAACCTCCGCGTCGATGCCGATGCCGCGCAGGAATGACTCGGTGAGTCGAGGGTAGGAAGTCGCGACGCGTTTGCCGGCCAGCGATGCGGGTGTGTCCAGCCCCGAATCCACCGGAGTGGCGAGGCACAGCCGGCAACTCCCGAAGTCGAGCGTGCGCGCGGTGCGGAACGGTTCGGAGTCGTGAGCGAGCGCGAACTCCCGCGCGACATTGCCGCCGACGATGCCGGCGTCGCAGTCGCCGTCGGCGACCAGCTGCGGGATGTCGTCGTCGCGGACCAGCAACAGGTCTATCGGCATGTTCTCGCCGTAGCACACGAGGTTATCGCGCGCACGGCTGAACCTGAGCCCACAACGGACCATCAATTCAAGCGATGGGTCGGTGAGGCGGCCGCTTTTCTGCACGGCCACCTTCAATCGTCTCGGGTCGGCCATGGTCAGGTTTTGGTGCGGTCGTGCGCGGTGCGGTAGCCGCCGTGGCCCTGCTCGAGGAAGCGGGCGACACGGCCAATGGTGGTGACGCTGACACCGGTACGGTCGTGTATTTCACGGTACGGGATGTCTTTTTCGAGCAGCTCGACGACGCGCCAGCGGTCGGCCATCGCCTGCAGTTCGGCGGGGGTGCAGAGGTCGCGGAAGAATGCACGGCACTCAGCGGGGGTCTTCAGGGAGAGCACGGCTTCGTACAGACGCTTTTCCGCCTGCTTCTCCGCTTGGTTACCGCTCGATTCCCGCGCTTTCATAATGCTCCAATGTATTAACGCGCTATTACATTAGGGCGCATGGTACGCGAGAAGATACCGTCCTGCAAGCGCTCTCCGCGGCCGGCGCCGCCGAGAGGTCATGGCGTTCCTTCGTGTGCGTCTGTCCGTCATACTGCCGCCTGACCCGTCGCAAGGCCAGTACCGGGAGGTTCGCCGTGTTCAAACCCATTGTCGCGCTGTTACTGATGGTCTCCGCCGTTGCGGTGGCCGACACCCCGCTGCTTCCGCTGCAGTACGATGCCGGAACGGGTCGCGTGCTGCTCGAGATCCGCGAGCTCAATACCGACCTGCTCTACACCAATACCCTCGCAACCGGCGTCGGCACGACCTCGCCGCTCCTCGATCGCGGCCAGATGGGCGACCACGCGCTGGTGCGCTTCGAACGGCACGGCCCGCGCGTGCTGCTAATCCGGCAGAACGCCGGCCACAGCGCGCTGTCCGACAACGCGGCGCTGGCGCGCTCGGTTGCCGAGTCGTTCCCACGCTCGGTACTGGCCGCGTTCGAGATCGTCTCCGAAGC
>JAIVGZ010000005.1:0-34241 GCA_020201335.1 Natronospirales bacterium | reverse complement strand
GTCTACTACCTCGACCCTGCAATATCCGAGCCGTACCGTACGGCCTTCCGCGAAGGCGGCATGTGGTGGAACCAGGTATTCGAGAAGGCCGGCTTCCGCGACGCATTCCAGATCCGCGACCTGCCCGACGGTGCGAACCCGCTCGATGCGCGTTACAACGTGCTGCACTGGGTGCACCGGCGCGAGCGGGGACCTTCGGTCGGCCCGAACTACCGCGACCCGCGCACCGGTGAGATTGTGCGTGCAATCGTCCGCATGGACTCGTACCGCTCGCTGGTCAACCACGACATCTGGATGGGCTTCCGGCCGGCGCTCGGCCAAGGCGCCGATGCTACAAGCGAGCAAATGGCGATGGCGCGGCGGCGCCAGCATTCGGCGCACGAAATCGGCCACACGCTCGGACTTGCACACAATTTCATCGCCGCAGCGTCGGACCGCGCGTCGGTAATGGACTACCCGGTGGCGCTCGCGACGCTGGACGACACCGGGCGCGTTTCGCTCGCAAACGCTTACGCACCCGGACCCGGCGCGTATGACGAAATCGCAATTCGCTACGCCTACACTTGGTTCCCCGACGCGGAAGCTGAGCGTGCCGGCCTCGCCGCAATCATCGCGGAGGCTGAAGACGCTGGGCTGCGCTTCATAACCGGCGGACACGCTGGGCCTAGAGGCAGCATCCCGGATGCCACGACCTGGGTCGAGGGCAACGGGATGTTCGCGGCATTGGAACGCACCCGCGCGGTACGCAGCGTACTAATCGACGCCTTCGACGAACGCGCGCTCGCGGCGGGCGAGCCGCATTCGGTCCTGAACCGCCGTTTCGCGCATGTGTACCTGCACCACCGCAGCGCGCTGTACGGCGTTATCAAGCACCTCGGCGGGTTGGAGTTTGCGTACACGCTGAAAGACGACACGCTTGAGCCGACGCGCCGCGTGCCGCCGGTAGAGCAGCGCCGCGCGCTGCAAGCAATCATCGAAACACTCGCCCCGGCTGAATTGCGCATACCGGACCGGGTCACGGCGCTGATTGCGCCTGCGCCGTCCGGCTGGGACAGCGGCTGGCAGTGGGACGGCGACCCTGCCCCGCTCGCCAGCGACAGCGGCGACGCTTTCAACCCGGTGTATGTCGCGCACGCGTTCGCACAGGAAACGCTCGACGCGGTGCTCCATGCGGAGCGCGCGAACCGAATCACGCACTTCCACGCGACCGACCCCGAGCAACCTTCGCTCGACGAAGTGCTGACAGCGCTCGTCGAGGCGACCTGGGTCCGCAGCAGTCGCGGGCTGGCCGGCGGTGATGCTGCGGTGCTGCGCGGCACCCAACGCGCGCTGCTCGACGCGCTGCTCGACCTTGGCGGAAACGAGAATGCGTCCGCGCAAACGCGCGCGGTGGTGGAGCGGCAGCTGCGTGCGCTGCAAACTTCGCTACGGCCCGCGCGGCGCGCGCTCGGCAGCAGCGCCGACGCCGCGCACCGAGCGCTCGCGCACCGGCATATCGAGCGCTACCTCGCCGGCGAGGATGACCCTGCGGACAGGCCACGTCCTGCACCGATACCGTTGCCTTGGCCTTGATGCCGAGCGCGTATAATCCTCGGCACTTATGGAGATTGGAATCACGGTCAATGGCGCTGAACGCAGGATCGCAGCGGGCACGACGCTCGCCGCGCTCATCGATTCACTCGGGCTCGCCGGCAAGCGTCTCGCAGTCGAGGTCAACGGCATGGTCGTGCCGCGGAGCGTTCATGCGACACACGAAATCTCGAACGGTGACCGGGTCGAAGTCGTTCATGCGATCGGCGGAGGCTGAATGAGCGACGATGCGCTGGTGATTGCAGGGCGTAGTTACGGGTCGCGGCTCCTGGTAGGCACCGGCAAGTACAAGGACCTTGAAGAAACGCGCGCCGCTACCGAGGCGTCCGGTGCTGAGATCGTCACCGTCGCGATCCGTCGCACGAACATCGGCCAGGATCCAGGTGAGCCGAACCTCCTTGATGTGCTTCCGCCCGACCGCTGGACGATCCTCCCGAACACCGCCGGCTGTTACACGGTTGCGGACGCGGTGCGCACCTGCCGACTCGCGCGCGAGCTGCTGGACGGCCACGCGTTGACCAAGCTCGAGGTGCTCGGCGACGAGAAAACCCTGTACCCGGATGTAACGGCGACGCTGGAAGCTGCCGAGATACTCGTGAAAGACGGCTTCGACGTGATGGTCTACACCTCCGACGATCCGATTATCGCGAAGCGACTGGAAGAACTCGGCTGCGCGGCCGTGATGCCACTCGCGGCGCCCATTGGTTCAGGTCTCGGCGTCCAGAACCGGTACAACCTGATGGAAATCGTCGACAACGCAAAAGTGCCGATATTGGTCGACGCAGGCGTCGGCACCGCATCGGATGCTGCAATCGCGATGGAACTCGGTTGTGACGGCGTCCTGATGAATACCGCTATCGCCCACGCCCGGGACCCGGTCCGCATGGCGCGTGCAATGCGCCTCGCGGTCGAAGCCGGGCGCGACGCGTGGCTCGCGGGGCGCATGCCTCGCCGCCGCTACGCGAACGCTTCATCGCCGGAAGACGGCCGGTTCTTTTGAACGAGCGCCGCGTGCGCAGCTTTGTGCGCCGCGAAGGCCGAATGACGCCGGCGCAGTCCGGCGCGCTCGAAACACTGTGGCCGCGCTATGGGCTCGATTACTCTGCTGCGCCACTCGACCTCGATGCACTGTTCGCGCGGCGCGCGCCGCGCACCGTCGAAGTGGGTTTCGGCAACGGCGATGCCCTGCTCGCGCTCGCAACCGAGCGGCCCGATGAGGACTTCATCGGTATCGAAGTGCACCGCCCTGGCGCCGGTTCGCTGCTGCGGCGCGCGGCGGCGGCCGGGCTCACGAACTTGCGCGTCTCTTCGCATGACGCGGTCGAAGTGCTGCGCGACCAGCTGCCGCCCGCATCATTGGACGCCATCCATTTGTTCTTCCCCGACCCCTGGCCGAAGAAGCGCCACCATAAGCGGCGTATCGTCCAGCCGGAATTCGTCGCGCTGGTCGCAGACCGCTTGCGCGATGGCGGCCGCTTCCATCTGGCGACCGACTGGGAGCCTTATGCGGAGTGGATGCTCGAGGTGCTCAGCGGCTGTACGGCGTTCATGAACATGGATGCTGAAGGTGCATATTCACCGCGCCCGGAAACGCGCCCGGTCACCCGTTTCGAGCAGCGGGGACTGCGATTGGGACACTCCGTGCGCGACCTGATATTCACGCGGCGCGCGCGCGAATAGCGGGTTTGTTCCGGTTGCGGCACGCGTCCAGCGTGGCCATACTGGAACCATGAAAGACGAACCGTTCCCGCCTGTCATCGGAGACTGGTACAAGAACCAGAAAGGCGAACTTTTCGAAGTCGTCGCGCTCGATGAAGAGGACGGCAGTGTCGATATCCAGTACTTCGACGGGAGCCTCGAATCGATCGATGTCGACGCGTGGTTCGAGCTCGCGCTGGTCCCGGTCGAACCACCCGAGGATTGGTCCGGGTCGATGGACATCGAGCGCGAGGATTACGGCGTCGACATCGACGAAACCCCGCCCGGCAATACCTGGAACCAGTCGCTCGACCGACTAGAGTAATCTCATGCATTTCTTCGTGCGCCACCTTCGACCAGCGAGTAGACGGCCGGTACGACCACGAGCGTCAGTAGCGTCGAGCTGATCATCCCGCCAATCACCGCGATGGCCAGCGGTCCGTTCGTGTCGGCACCCGCGCCGAGACCGAGGGCAGGCGGGCTCAGCGCGAAAATGACGGTCAGCGAGGTCATCAGCACCGGGCGCAGGCGTACCGGACAGGCAGCGCGCAGCGCGTCATCGACCGCCATGCCCTGCGTACGCATCTGGTTCGTCAGGTCGACCAGCAGGATCGAGTTTTTCGCGACCAGGCCTATCAGCAGCACGAGACCGATCATTGAAAAGATGTTCAGGCTGTTACCTGTGACCCACAGCGCGAACACACCGCCGATCATCGCTAGCGGTTGCGCGACCATTACGATTAACGGCTGCAGGAATGAATTGAACTGGCTCGCGAGTACCATGTAGACGAGGATGATTGCGAGCACGAACGCAGTCATGACATAGCCCATTGTCTGCTCGAGCTCCCGCGCCTCGCCGATCAGCTTCACCTGGTAGCCGAGTGGGAGGAGCCCTTCCGCCTCCTGTTCCACGATGTCGATTGCCGCGCCGAGCGGCACAACTGGCGTCGCGAAGAACGGCGCCGAGTACTCGAGGTCGTAACGCGTAATAACGGCGGGCCCTATTTCGTCGTCAAACCGCGCGACACCGTCCAACCGCACCATCTCGCCCGCCGCCGAGCGCACAAAAATCCGCGCAAGGTCCGCCGAGGTGGCTAACTGGCCGTCTCCCGCCTTCACCCGTATGTCGTAGCGCTCGCCGTCTCCGGGTTCGTCGTTGTATTTCGCGATGTCGACACCACCGGCGAGCATATTGATTGCGAACGCGACATCCGCCGCCGACAGGCCGAGCGCCGCCGCACGCGTCCGGTCTAATTCCACGCGCACTTGCGGGAGGTCGAGCTGCAGGTCTATATCGACTGGGCCCAGTTCCTCGCGCAGTTGCAGGCGCTCGTACAGCGCGCGGCTCAGCCGCGCGACTTCGTCCAGTTCGCGGCCGGTCAGCACAAACTGCAGCGGCTCGCCGCGCTGGCCGCCCACGATGCCGGGTGGAGCCGCGAACGCAAACACCCCAGGGATTTGTGCCAGCTCGCGGCGCAGCCCTACCAGGAAGTCCTGCTGGCGCATGTCGCGCTCGCCCGGCTGCACCAGGCGCACGAACGCAACGCCACGGTTTGTCTGACCGGCGTCGCCGAGCCCGATAGCGGCGAAGTAGCTGAGGACCTCCGGCTTCGACGCAAGAAGGGTCTCGATCTCGCGTAAGTAGCGGTCGGTGGTTGCAAGGTCGGTACCGAGCGGCGCGCGGAAGCTGATTACGAATCGGCTTTCATCCTCCTCCGGGACGAAGCCCTTGTCGACGGCGCTGAAGAACCAGCCGCTCAGGAGCACGACCAACACTGTCGCGACCACGACTGTCCATCGGTGCGTGATTGCTGCGCCGAGTGCGCGCTGGTAGCCGCTATCCATGCGCTCGAAGAAGCGGTCCAGCGAATGGTAAATGCGGCCGTGCTTTTTCTCGACCGACAGGTACCGCGAACACAGCATCGGCGTCAGCGTCAGCGAAACCAGCAGAGAAATCGCGACGCCGGACGCGACCACGAGCGCGAACGCGTTGAAAAAGCGCCCGATGATGCCGCCGAGGAACACCACCGCACCGAAGATGGAGATTAGCGTCAAGCTCGCGGCGATGACCGCGAACATCACCTCGTTGGTGCCGTTGACCGCCGCGCTGACCGGATTCTTGTCCAAGTGCTGGCGGTGCCGGTAAACGTTCTCAAGCACGACGATTGCGTCGTCGACAACCACGCCGATTAGAAGCAGCAACGCGAGGAGCGTCATCGTGTTAAAGGTGAAGCCGAAGAAATAGATCAGCGCGATCGAGCCAAGCAGAGAGACCGGGATCGCGGTCGCGACTATCAGCGTCGAGCGGAAGCTGCGCAGGAAGAAAAATACAACCAGTGCCGCGAGAATCGTGCCTTGGAGCAAGTGCTCCTTCAGGGCGGCGACGATTTCGTTGATAAGGTCGCCATCATTCGACGCGACCATCAGCGTCATGCCTGGCGGCAATTGCGGCCGGATATCTGCGTCGAGGCGGCGTTGGACCTCGTCGATAATCGCAATCGTGTTTGCGCCCGATACCTTGACGATGCCAAGACCGACAGTTGTCTCGCCGTTGAAACGCGCAATCTGCCTGTAGTCGGCCAGCGCGTCTTCGACTTCGCCGATGTCGCGCAGCCGCACTGGTGCGCCGTCTGTATGGCGAACGATCAGCTCCGCCAGCGCTTCCGTGCTGTGGAACTCCAAGTCGAGCTTGATCAGGCGCTCCTGCCCGCGGCTCACGAGGAAGCCACCCGGCATCTGCAGGTGCTGCACCGCGAACGCGTTGCGGACGTCGCCCGGCGTGACGCCCGCCGCAGCCATCCGGTCGACATCGAGGTTGACCCGTATCGTTCGCTCGCGCCGCCCGCCGAGCAGGACCTGCCCGACGCCATCGACGGTCTCGAGCTGCTTGCGAACGACATTCGCCGCGTACTGATTCAATTGCTGCTCGGTGCGGTCGCCCTGCAACGCCAGCCACATCACCGGCGACGCGCCGACTTCGACTTTTGCCACGACCGGTGGGTCCGCGTCCGTCGGCAACTGCCGCAGCACCTGGTTAATCTTTGCCTGCACCTCGTTGAACGCTACATCGGCGTCCTTCGCGAGGTTGAATTCGATCATTACAATCGACACACCAGGCGAGGAATTCGACTGAATCGAGCTAACGCCCGGGACAGAGTTGACTGCGCTTTCGATGATGTTGGTGAGCGACGCATCTACCGTGTCCGGGTTTGCGCCCGGAAGCACGGTGACGACGGTGACGAACGGGAACTCGATCTCCGGGAAGCGGTCGACGCCGATGTCGCGCATCCCCAGGATGCCGAACAGCACGAGCACAGCGTTCAGCATGAACGCTAGAACGTAGCGGCGGATCGACAGCTGTGGCAGGTTCATCAGGCGTCGTCCCGCACCGTGATGCGGGCGCCATCCGTCAGGAAGCCCGCTCCGTCGACGACAACCCACTGGCCCCGTTCCAGCCCGCTCAGAATCTCCAGTTCACCGTCAATGCGCACGCCGGTCTCAACCGCTTGTTCGCGCGCGCGGTCCCCGTCAACGACATATACGACAGACCCCGCCGGACGCTGGACCACCGATTGCACGGGGACCAACACCTGGTCGTCCCGCACTGCGAGCTCCACCGCCGCGTTGACGCTGCCACCCGGGCGCCATCCGCCGGGATTGTCGAGTTCGACGATGGCGTCGACCGCACGGTTGCCCGCACCGACCATCGACCGCAGCTCGGTGATTTCCACCACCACAGCTGGCTCACCGGTTTGGGGCTCGATCCGTACCGGCTGGCCGACAGCGAGGTTGGCGGCGCGGCGCTCCGGAAACGGCAGCACGATCCGGAACCGCTCGGCGGTCGCCAGCTGGAATAGCGCGTCTCCAACACCGCGGAAGTCACCTTCCGACACCATGCGCCGCTCGACTGTGCCGGTTACCGGCGCTACAACACGCGTCTTGCGCAGCGCCGATTCAGCATCCGCGCGTTGCGCGGCAAGCGCCTCGAGCTGCGCCTCTGCGTCGTCGAGTAAGCTTGCGAAACCGAGTTGCTCCCGACGAGTTGGGTGTAGCGCTCGACCGTCCGTCGCTGCTGCGCCTCGAGCGCAGCCAGGCGTGTGAGCGCGTTACGGTAATTGGTGTCGTCGATGCGCACGAGCAGCGCGCCCGCCTCCACCGCATCGCCGACATCGTGGCGCACTTCAACGATGCGGCCGGCGACCTCGGCGGATACCGTCGGTGCTACCGCGGACTCGATGCGCCCGACCGTGCGTTCGATGACCGCGACGCGCCCGGTGCGCACCTCGACAGCGGTCACCGCCAACGCCCGCTCAGCGACTGGGCCCTCGTCTCTGTCGGAGCACGCACCGAGCGCCGATGCGGCGATTAAAAGGATGGCAACGCTGGGGACTCTCATTTCGGTACACCTTCTTGCGGCAGGACTCCGTGCAGGATCAGGTCGGCGATCTTTTCGACGTAACGGCCGTGGTCATCGGCGAAGTCGACATCGGGGAAGTGCCGGATCAGATTGCGCGTGAGGAAGTAAAACTTGTTGGCGGCGAGGAATAACAGGGCGACCGCTGCCGGGTCGATTTCTGCACGGATTTCGCCGTTCTGCTGCGCGATGCGCATCTGCGCGACGAGCGCGGCGGCGTTGTCACGCAGCAGCGCTGGCGCCGGCTGCACCGCGTCGTCGGGCTTCGTGCCGGTAATTTCGCGTAGCACGAGCTGCGCACGTTCGGGTTCGGCGAACATGAACTCGAGGTCAGCGTGCATGATCCGTTGGAGGCGCACGCCGAACGGCTCGTCGCCGGAGAGCAGCGGCACCAGCTGCTCGCGGTGGCTCGTACAGGCAGCGCCGAGCACCGCGAGGTACAGCTCATCCTTTGAGCGGAAGTGGTGGAACACGTTCGACTTGCTGACGCCTGCGTGCTGCGCGATCTCGTGCATCGACACCGCGGCGAAGCCCTTCTCGGCGAACAGGTGCTGCGCTGCGGACAGGATGCGGGCGGCGCCCGCAAGGTCATCGCACGCAGTGCTGTCCGTGTGGGTATGCATATTGCCTCGCTGACCGACCGGTCGGTCCGTTCTGGAGGCACGATTGTACCGTGGCGAACATGGGCGTCAAGTAGCTTATGTCAAATCGCTGGTGATCAGGATCCGCCCGTCTCGCACTTCGGCGGCAAGCGGGCGCAGCGACCTGCCGACGCACGGGCCGCCGACGCACAGCCCGTTTTCGACCTCGAAGATCGCGCCGTGCACCGAGCACATGATCAGCTCGCGGCTGCGCGTCAGGAATGCATCGGGCTTCCAGTCGAGGCGCGCGCCGGAGTGCGGGCAGGTGTTCAGGTAGGCATGCACCGCGGTGCCGCGGCGCACCACGAAGCCATCGTACAACCCGCCCGGGATTTCAAAGCCCTTCGCGGCGCCGTCCGCCAGGTCGGCGAGCGCGCAGATGTCGAGCGGTTCACCCACGACCGGGTTGATCAATGCGGTCCGGATTCGCGACGCAGGCGATCATGACGGCGAGGATGATTGCCGGCAATCCGATCCCGGCACTGCAGATGAAGAACCAGAACCAGCCGACGCTCTCGGCCAGCCAACCCGTGAAACCACCGAAGAATTGCCCGGGCAGCGTCATCAGTGAGCTGAACAGCGCGTACTGTGTTGCGGTGTACGCCGGGTTCGTCAGGCTCGACATGTACGCAATCAGCACAGGTATCGCCATCCCGGCCGTCACGTTGTCGGCGACGATCGCGATGATGAGCCCGTAGGTTTCCGGCCCGAGTTGCGCGAGCCAAGAGAACGTCAGGTTTGTCACGGGCGCCATCACTGCCGTAAACATCAGCATCGGCATGATGCCGAAGCGCATCACCAGCACACCGCCGAGCGCAGCGCCCGCCAGTGTCATGCCGAGCCCGAATGCGAACGAGATGTTGGCGATCTGGGTCTTCGTGAAACCAAGGTCCAGGTAGAACGGCTGCGCCATCACGCCCATGAAGATGTCGCTCATGCGGAATGTGCCGATGAAAAGCAGGATCAGCAGCGCCGGCGCGCCGTATCGCTTGAAGAAGTCGACGAACGGGCCGACGATCGCGCCGATGAATAGCACCGTCAGGTCGCGCCGCAGGCCGATGTGCGTCGTCGTCGCAAGGTAGTCGATAACGCCCTGTTCCATACTCAGCGTCGCGCGGTCGACATGCACATCGGGCTCGCGGATGATCAACGTCGTCAGCATCCCGACGCTCATCAGCACCGCCATCAGGCCGTACGCGAGGTCCCAGCTGGCGAAGCTTGCGACATAGATCGCGCCGGTGCCGGCGCTGATCATCGCGACGCGGTACCCGTACACGTAGGTGGTCGCCATCGCCGCTTGCTTGTGCTTCTCGACCGCTTCGATGCGGTACGCGTCGACGGCGATATCCTGCGTCGCCGAGCCGAACGCCGCCATCACCGCGAAGACCGCAATCAGCATCAGGTGTTCACGCGGGTCCGTGAGCGCCATCCCCGCCAGCGCCACGGCGATCGTGACCTGCGACAACAGCATCCACGCACGCCGCCGGCCCAGCAAGCGCGTGAGCACGGGCAGGTTCAGGCGATCCACGACCGGCGCCCACAGCACCTTTATGCTGTGCGCAATCCCGACCCATGACAGGAAACCAATGGTGACGAGCTCGATACCGACGTCGCGCAGCCAGATTGAGAAAGTGCCGCCGACGAGGAATAGCGGAAGGCCCGCGGAAAAGCCGAGGAACAGCATGCCGATTACGCGCGGGTGCGCGTAGACGGTTACGGCTTCACGCCAGCTTCGCGTCATAGTTCGTAGTCGTAGTCCATCAACAGCGGCGCGTGGTCGGAGAAGCGCTGGTCCTTATATATCGCAGCCGCCCGAACCGCGTCACGCAGGCCCGGCGTGATGACCTGGTAGTCGATGCGCCAGCCGACATTCTTCGCCCATGCCTGGCCTCGGTTCGACCACCAGGTGTACTGGTCGGGCTGGTCGTTCACGAGCCGGAACGCGTCGACAAATCCCGCCGCGCCGAACAGCATGTCCATCCACGCGCGCTCCTCTGGAAGGAACCCCGAATTCTTCTGGTTGCTGCGCCAGTTCTTGAGGTCGATTTCCTTGTGCGCGATGTTCCAGTCGCCACAGATCACGTACTCGCGGCGCTTGCGCCGCAGTGACCTCAAATGCGGCATGAAGCGCTCCATGAACTGGAACTTTACCTGTTGCCGCGCCTCGCTCGACGAGCCCGACTGCATGTACAACGAGACGACCGACAGCTTGCCGAAACGCGCCTCGATCCACCTGCCCTCCGCGTCGATATCCGGCCAACCTATGCCGCTGACGACCTCGTCCGGTTCCGTACGCGTATAAATTGCGACGCCGCTATATCCGGGCTTCTGCGCATCGTGGAAGTAGTTGAACCAACCTTCCGGGTGGAAGACCGCGTCTTCGAGCTGGTGGCGCTGCGCCTTCGTCTCCTGCAGGCAGACGACATCGGCGCCCTGTTGCTGCATCCACTCGAAGAAGCCCTTGCGCGCAGCCGAGCGGACGCCATTGAGGTTCGCGGTGATGATGCGCATGGCCGTGTATCATACCCGGCCATGAAAGACGCGCAGCATCGGTTCCTTGAATTCGCGCTCGAGCGTGGCGTGCTGCGGTTCGGCGAGTTCACGCTGAAATCCGGGCGCAAGAGCCCCTATTTCTTCAACGCCGGTCTGTTCAACAGCGGCAGCGCGTTAGCAGAACTTGGCCGCTTTTACGCGCAGGCGATTGTCGATTCCGGCATCAAGTTCGACGTACTCTTCGGACCCGCATACAAAGGAATTCCGCTCGCCGCGGTCACCGCGGTCGCACTCGCCGACGGGCACGGCCGCGACATCCCGTACGCATTCAACCGCAAAGAAGCGAAAGACCACGGCGAAGGCGGCACGATTGTGGGCGCCCCGCTCGCCGGCCGCGTGCTGATCATTGACGACGTAATCACTGCGGGGACGGCGATCGGCGAGGCGGTCGAGATCATCCGGTCCCAAGGTGGCGAACCTTGCGGCGTGGTCATCAGCCTCGACCGCGAGGAACGCGGCAGCGGCGCGCTGTCCGCGGTGCAGGACGTCCGCGAACGGCATGGCATCGAAGTCGTCGCCGTCGCTCGGCTTACGGACCTCATAGCCCATATCGGGCAGGCGCCCGGCATGGCGGACGCGCTCGCGGCGCTGCGCGCGTACCAGGCCGAGTACGGCGTCTAGGCGCGGTATACTCCGGCCATGAAGACGCAAACCAAGGTTCTCATCGGCGCCGTACTCGGGACAGCACTGGCGGCAGCTTCGTTCACCGCAGATGCGCAGCAGCGCTACCGCTGGGTCGATGACAACGGCACGACGCGCATCGCCGACCGCATCCCGCCTGACGTGGCCGGCAAACGCATCGAGGTGCTGAACGCGCGCGGCATGGTCGTGCGCGTAATCGAGGCGGAACTGACGGATGCGCAGCGCGCCGATCGGGCGGCCGAGCGCGAGCTCGAGGAAGAGCGCCGCGTCGCGCGGGAGGCGCAGGCGCGCCGCGACCGGATGCTGCTCGACAGTTACACCACCGTCACCGACCTGACGAACGCGCGCGACGCGCGGCTTTCATCGCTCGAAGCGCAGATCCGCGTGTCGCGCGACGCCGCGGACAACCTTTCAAGGACTGTGGAAGATCTGGCCGCGCGGGTCGAAGCCGCCGGCGAATCGCCGCCAGTGCCATTGGTGCAGCGGCTCACTGCGACACGCGATCAGCTCAATGCAACGCAGCGCTTTCTCGAGGCACGGGAGAAGGAGCAGGCGGACATCCGGGAACAGTTCACCGCCGACATCGCGCGCTTCGAACAGTTGCGGGGTTCTGGGCAACGCTGAGCGTCAGCGGCGCCCTGAACTGCCGAAGCCACCATCGGCACGTTCCGACGCCTCGAACGCGTCGACGACCTCGAAACGCGCCTGCACAACCGGCACAATCACCATCTGCGCGATACGCTCACCCGGCTCAATCGTGAACACCGCGTGCCCGCGGTTCCAGCACGAAACCATCAGCTGCCCCTGGTAATCGGAATCAATCAGCCCGGTGAGGTTGCCGAGCACGATGCCGTGCTTGTGGCCCAACCCTGAGCGCGGCAGCAACACCGCCGCGAGGCCCGGGTCGCAGATGTGAATCGCAATGCCGGTCGGTACCAGCGTGGTCTCGCCGGGCCCCAGCGTCACCGGCGCATCGAGGCACGCGCGAAGGTCCATGCCGGCGGCGCCGTCGGTCGCGTAAGCGGGTAACGGGAATTCGTTGCCGACACGCGGGTCGAGCACTTTCAGCTTGATTGTCTGCATCAGCGTTCCTTGAGCCTTTCCGCAATCAGCGCGACCAACTGCGTGGCGAGCGCCCGCTTGTGCGCGCGCGGCAGTTGGCGCTCGCCGCCTTTCCAGAGCACGAGCAGCTCGTTGTCGTCTGCGTCAAACCCGCGCCCGTCGCCAACCGCGTTCGCAGCGATCATGTCCAATCGCTTCTCAGTGAGCTTGCGGCGCGCATGCGCCTCCAGGTCATCGGTCTCTGCAGCGAAGCCGACCGTAAACGGCGCGGCGGCGCGCGCAGCGACTTCAGCGAGTATGTCGATGGTCGGTTCGAACGCGAGCGGCGGAGCCGCGGCGCCCTTCTTCAGCTTACTGCCCGCCGGGTCCGCCGGGGTCCAGTCTGCGACTGCGGCAGCGGCAATGAAGACTTCGGCATCGCCGACCCGTTCCGCAACTGCGGCACGCATGTCGGCCGCGCTCTCGACTGCAACAAACAAAATCCCTGCCGGAGGCGCCAGCGCGGTCGGCCCGCTGACCAGCGTAACCTCGGCTCCGGCCGCGCGCGCTGCGACGGCGACCGCGTAGCCCATCTTCCCGGAGCTGCGGTTCGTCATATAACGTACGGGGTCAATCGCCTCGCGGGTCGGGCCCGCCGTGACCAACACACGCACGCCGGCGAGCACACCCGGCGTACCGACAATCGCGTTCAGGATCGCGTCCGGTTCGAGCATGCGGCCGGGTCCGGTCTCGCCGCACGCCTGGCTGCCGTCGCCCGGGCCGAGCACTTCGACGCCGCGCGCGCGCAAAGTCTCGACATTCGCCTGCGTCGCGGGGTTTGACCACATGATCCGGTTCATCGCCGGCGCGACCGCGACCGGCGCCTCTGTCGCGAGGCACAAAGTCGTCAGGAGGTCGTTCGCCTCGCCGCGGGCGAGCCGCGCGAGGAAGTCGGCGGTTGCCGGAGCGACGATTACGCGCTCGGCCCAGCGCGCGAGTTCTATGTGCCCCATCGCCGCTTCCGCATCAAGGTCCCACAGATCGTCGCGGATCGGCCGGCCCGACACTGCCTGCATCGTCAGCGGCGTGATGAATTCCTTCGCGCCGCGGGTCATCACCACCTGAACCTCGGCGCCACGCTCGACGAGCCGGCGTACGAGTTCAGCCGCCTTGTACGCGGCAATACCCCCAGTGATGCCCACGATAATGCGCTGGCCGTGCATAAGGCGCCGATTCTACCTGACAGGCCGAAATGCGGCCCTCCTACAACAGCCCACGCTCTGCGAAGCTGACCATCTGCCCGTCGCCCACCACAACATGGTCAAGCACCCGGATGTCGACGAGGCCCAACGCGTCGCGCAGGCGCCGGGTCAGGCGCTCGTCGGCGTGGCTGGGCTCAGCGACACCGGACGGGTGGTTGTGCGCAAATATCACCGCGGCGGCGTTTAGCTTCAATGCCGCCTTCACGACCTCTCTTGGGTGGACACTCGCGCCGTCGATCGTGCCGCGGAACAGCTCCTCGTAGCGGATTACCCGGTGCCGGTTATCGAGGAACAGCGCGGCGAAGACCTCGTGCGGCAGGTCGCGCAACCGCGCCTGCAGGAAGCGGCGGGTCGCGTCGGGGCTGGTCAGCGGGTCGGCCCGGTCGAGCGCTTCCGCCAGATGCCGCCGACCGAGCTCCAGCACCGCCTGGAGCTCCACATACTTCGCGAGGCCGAGCCCGTGGCCGGCGCAGAATTCTCCCTGGTCGGCGGTCAGCAGGCCTCGAAGGCTGCCGAACTGCGTCAGCAGGCGGCGCGCCAGGTCCACCGCTGAGGTCCCTTGGACCCCACAGCGGAGAAAAATTGCGAGCAGCTCGGCATCGGACAGTGAATCGGGGCCGCGCGCGAGGAGTTTCTCGCGCGGGCGTTCGGTAACGGGCCAACTGGCTATCGACATGGGCGTCTCCTGGGTGGGCAAACCACGCTAAGGCGGGACGCTCGACGGATTCCAGCAGAAACACCCTCTCTTGCGCGGAGGCGAGGTTAAACGGTAGAATTCGCGCCTTTCCGCTTAGTGAAACCCGAGGAAGCAGTCATGTCCCGAGTGTGCCAAGTGACCGGCAAGGGCCCGATTACGGGCAACAACGTGTCACACGCGAACAACAGAACCCGTCGCCGTTTTCTGCCGAACCTGCACAACCGCCGGTTCTGGATGGAGAGCGAGAAGCGCTTCGTGCGCCTGAAGATTTCGTCGGCCGGCATGCGCATGATCGACAAGCTCGGCATCGACAAGATCGTTGCCGACCTGCGCGCCCGCGGCGAAAAGGTCTAAGGAGGCCACAATGCGCGACAAAATTAAGATGGTTTCATCCGCCGGTACCGGTCATTACTACACGACCGACAAGAACAAGCGGACCAAGCCCGAAAAGCTCGAGATGAAGAAGTTCGATCCGGTCGTGCGCAAGCACGTGATGTACAAGGAAGCTAAGATTAAGTGATGAAAAGCCCGCGCAAGCGGGCTTTTTTATGTGGGAACCCGGATAGACCCATCGTGTCCAAATCCCCTATAGTCATGGCACCCTGAGTAACCGAGTAAGCAATGAGCCCGATTCTTGAATTCCTGTCCACCGGCGTACTCAACTTGCCCTGGTGGGGCATCGCACTAAGCGCGCTCGGCATGGTGTTCTTCACCACGCTGGCGACGACGCTGTACCTGCACCGCGACCAGTGCCACCGCGCACTCGACCTGCATCCGGTAATCCAGCACCCGTTCCGCTTGTGGCTGTGGATGAGCACCGGCATCAACACGAAGGAATGGGTCGCGATCCACCGCAAGCACCACGCGCGCTGCGAAACCGAAGAAGACCCGCACAGCCCGCAGGTGCTCGGTCTGAAGCGCGTGCTGCTGCAGGGCGCCGAGCTGTACCGCGCCGAGGCGAAGAATGCGGAAACGCTCGACAAGTACGGGCGCGGCGCACCGGACGACTGGATCGAGCGCAACGTCTACACGCCATACACGTGGCTCGGTATTGCACTCATGTTCATCGTCGATGTCGCGCTGTTCGGCGCAATCGGTATCACCGTCGGCGCAGTGCAGATGGCAGCGATGCCCGTGATGTCGGCCGGCGTCATCAATGGCATCGGACATTACTGGGGCTACCGCAACTTCGAATGCAAGGACGCGGCAACGAACATCGTGCCGTGGGGCGTGTGGTTCGGCGGTGAGGAACTGCACAACAACCACCATGCGTACCCTAGCTCGGCGAAGTTCGCGCTGCGCCGCGGCGAGTTCGATGTCGGCTGGGCGGTGATACGGACGCTGGAGCGCGTAGGGCTCGCAAGGGTGCGGCGCCTGGCGCCGGTCCCGGGACAAGTCGCGCGCGAGCACCTCGACCTTGATGGCGTGCGTGCAATCATCCTGTCGCGGCTGCACGTGCTCCGCGATTACACGTGCACAGTCACCCTCCCGATCCTGCGCTCCGAGTGGCAAAAGCTCGGCGCCACGTCAGGCCGCGTTTGGCGCAAGACCCGCTCCGCGCTGGTCCGCGAACGCATGCTGCTGGACGACGCAGCGCACGCCCACCTGCAGGAAGTGCTCGACCGTAGCGAGGTATTGAAGACTGTGTACGCGTTCCGCGAGCGGTTGACGACCCTGTGGGAAAGCTCCGCAGCGAGCAACGACAAGCTGGTTGCGGATTTCCGGGAATGGATCCACGAGGCCGAGCAGAGCGGCATCGTAGCGCTCGAGGATTTCGCGCGGCGTCTTCGTGGATACCACGTAACGCCTGCACGGCTCTAGGGCCGCTGCAGCATCCAGTTACCGAGCGCGTCGCGCTCGGCTTCCCAGCCTTCCGCAATCCACAGCGTTGCGTCGGCGGTGACAACCGCCTGCGGGCCGCGCCGTTTTTCGCCGGCACCGCCAACCGTCGGCAGCCGCGGTTGCTCTGCGGGCGCTTCGACGCGCACGCGCAGGTTCACGAGCTCGACCGGCAATGGCAACGCATGCCCGTAGCGCGTCTCGTGCAATGCCTCGAACGCCGCCGCCGCTTCGTCCGACCACGGTACCTCAAGCGTGTAGCTCTGCCCGCAATAGCGCAGGTCGGCGCTGTGAACGACCGTCACCGCCTTCGGTGCGACACCTTCCGCAGCCAGATCGTCGCGCCCTTGCGCGGACAATGCATCGAACGCCTGCGCGACCATTGTGCGGTCGACGTCGGCAAGCGCACCGGGCAGCGTTCGCGAGAGGTTGCGTGCGCGAGGCGCCGCGAGCATGCCAAGCGCCGACAGCACGCCCGCGTTAGCGGGAAACAGCGCGCGCCGGATACCGAGCTTCTCCGCAAGCGCGCACACGTGCAGCCCACCGGCGCCACCGAATGGAAACAGCACGAAGTCGCGCGGGTCTTCCCCTCGTTCCACCGAAATCACGCGCAGCGCCTGCGCCATGGCGCCGGCTGATTGCGGCCCGACCTGCAGCGCACCGCCGGCATCGCGCCACGCAATCGAACCACCGCCGGCGCCAATCGTGTGCAGGTCAACCATCGGTACAGCGACCGGGTAGCCGGCGACCCTTCCCTCACTGGTAAGGCGCGGCGCGCCGTCGACCAGCGTCACATCGGTCGAAGTCCCGCCCATATCGAACGCGAGCAAGCGTTCGTAGCCGGCGAGCCGGCCCAGCAATGCCGCACCCATCACGCCACCGGCAGGCCCCGACAACAGCAGGCGCACCGTATGGCGCGCTGCGTGCGCGGCGGCGATCGTACCGCCAGAACTCTGCATTACCGCAAGCCGCGTACCCGGCAATGCCGCCTCAAGGCGGCCGAGGTATCCACCCATCAGCGGGCCCAAACGCGCGTTCAGCCAGGTCGCGATGCCGCGTTCGTATTCGCGTACCTCGGGCAGCACTGTCGACGAGCGCGACACGAACGCGAGGTCCGCCAGCGCTGCCTCGATGCGCCGCTCGTGCGTGTCGTCCACGAACGAGAACAGCAAACTGACTGCTACCGCTTCCGGATCCAGCGCGGCGACGCGCGCGCGTAACGCGGCGAGTGCTTCGTCGCCGAGCGGTTCGAGCGTCGTGCGCTGGGGCGTCACGCGGCCACCGGTCTCCACGCAGAGTTCGGCCGGAACCGGCGGAACGACTGCGGGCGGTTGCAGGTCGTACAGGCGGGCGCGCGCCTGTCGCCCGATTGTCAGCGTGTCACCGAAGCCGTGGCTGGTCACGAACACCGTGCGTGCACCCTTGCCTTCGAGCACTGCGTTCGTCGCGACGGTCGAGCCGTGCACGACTGCCGCGGCCTCGATGCCGAGGTCGGACAGCCCCTGCAGAATCGCGCGCTCCGGCGCGTCCGGTGTCGAAGGAACCTTATGCGTGCGCACCCGGCCGTCGTCACCGATGGCGACGAAGTCTGTGAAGGTCCCGCCCGTGTCCACACCTATCCGCATCCGCGTCGATGTCCTGTAATATTGAGCGCGCAGAATAGCGCGTTTCGTGGGTTCCCTGATGGTCCTGGTCAGCGTTGAACAGTTGTATCGAAATTACGGCGAACATCGCGCCGTCGTGGACCTGTCGTTCGAATTGCGCCGTGGCGAAGTGCTCGGCTTGCTCGGCCCGAACGGCGCCGGCAAGTCGAGCACGATGAGCATCCTGTCGGGCAACCTGGCGCCCAGCTCGGGCCGCGTCACCATCGCCGGCTTCGACATCCTCGACCAGCCGAACGAAGCGAAGGCGCGCATAGGCTACTTGCCCGAGGTGCCGCCGGTGCACACCGACCTGACGGTCGACGAATACCTGGATTACGCAGCAGGCCTGCACCGCGTCCCGCGGCGCGCACGGCGCGGCGCGCGTGAGGCGGCGAAGTCGCGCTGCGGGCTGTCGGACAGCGGTCGGCGCCTGATCGGCAACCTATCGAAAGGGTACCGCCAGCGCGTCGGCATCGCGCAGGCAATCATCCACAACCCTCCGGTCGTCATCCTCGACGAACCGACGGTCGGCCTCGACCCGATCCAGGTGCGCGAGATTCGTGCGTTAATCGGCGAGCTCGGTAAAGAACACTCAGTGATTCTGTCGACGCACATCCTGCCCGAAGTACTGGCTACCTGCACACACGTAAAAATCATCCACCACGGCCGGCTGGTTTTCTCGGAGGACATCGCGCACCTCGACGACCGGCTGCGTGACACGGCCTTCGTCGTCGACGCAGGGCCTGCTGCAGATGCGGACGCATTCGCGGCGATAGCCGGGGTGCTGACCGTCGATACGCTCGGTCCGGGGCGCTTCCGCATCCATCACGCAGCGAACGCATCGCCGGCTCCGGAGGTCGCGCAGCTGGCGGTCGCGCGCGGGTGGCCGCTGAACGAGCTGTCGCCGGAACGGCGGACACTCGAGCAAGTGTTCGTCGACCTAACCACCGCGGACGTCGGGGCGCCATGATTGCGCACATCGCCTGGCGGGAATTCCGCAACCTGTTCCTGTCTCCGCTCGCGTGGTGCGTACTCGCGGTCGTGCAGTTCCTGCTTGCGTTCATATTCCTCGCGCAGCTTGAAAACTTTCAGCTCGTGCAGTCACGGCTGCTGGCGATGGAAGGCGCGCCCGGCGTCACCGACCTGGTCGCGACACCAGTCCTGACCTCCGCAACGACACTGCTGTTGCTCGTCGTCCCGCTGCTGACGATGCGCATGTTCGCGGAGGAGCGCCGCAGCGGCACATTGCGGCTGCTGATTTCCGCGCCGGTCTCGCTGTACCAAGTGGTACTCGGCAAATACCTCGGCTTGGTCGGGCTGCTGCTTGTGATGGTCGGCATGCTGCTGCTGATGCCGCTGTCGCTTGTGCTCGGCACCTCGCTTGACTGGGGCAAGCTTGCTGCCGCGGCGCTCGGCCTGACGCTGATGATCTCGGCGTTCGCCGCGGCGGGCCTGTTCATGTCGACGCTCACCGTCCAGCCGGTGGTCGCCGCGGTGTCGTCGTTCGGCCTGCTGCTGCTGTTGTGGATCATCGACTGGGCCGGCGCTATCAACCAACAGTTCTCCGAGGTGTTCAGCTACCTGTCGCTGCTGCGTCATTACGAGTCGATGGTCCAGGGCGTGTTCAGCAGTGCCGACCTCGCGTACTACCTGCTGTTCATAGTCGCATTCCTGGGCCTCGCGGTACGACGGCTCGACGCCGAGAGGCTGCAGCGGTGAAGGTTACAGCGCGTACACGCCTGCGGGTGCGCCTGCAGAACTGGCTGTTCGTGGCAGCGTTCCTCGCGGCGCTCGGCACGCTGGGCTGGCTGTCGACGCAGTACGCGTTCGAGGCCGATTGGACTGCCGGGCAACGCAATACGCTGACCGATGCGAGCCGCACGCTGGTTGCCTCTCTCGAGGAGCCGGTGCGCGTGACTGCGTTTGTCCGCGGCGGCGAAGTGCAGCGGCGCCCTATCGAAGAACTGCTCGCACGCTACCAGCGCCACACCGACTGGATCGAACTCGAGTTCGTAGACCCGGAGCTCGATCCTACGCGTACACGCGCAGCAGGCGTTGCGGGCGACGGCGAACTCGTCGTCGAATACTTCGGCCGCACCGAGCGCGTGCAGCGGCCGAACGAACGCAGCCTTTCAACAGCACTGCAGCGGTTAACCCGCACCGACGAGCGCTGGGTCGCACACCTGGAGGGCCACGGCGAACGCAGTGCGCACGGCGATGCGAACCACGATTACGGTTCGTTCACCGCCGAGCTGCAGCGGCAGGGGCTGCGCGTACGCTCGGTGAACCCGCTCGCGCGCGAAGGCATCCCCGATAACACTTCGCTGCTGGTCGTGGCGGGCCCTCAGGTCGAGTTGCTGCCCGGGACCGTCGACGCGCTGGTCGCATGGGTAGAGCGCGGCGGCAACCTGCTGTGGCTCGCCGACCCGGGCCCGATGTACGGCCTCGAGCCGCTGGCCGAACACCTCGACCTCGCACTCTCCGACGGCGCAGTGCTGGACGCGACCGCTCAGATGTTCGGTATCAACGACCCGCGCATGGTCATCGTTGCCGAGTACGGCGCACACGCGGTTACGCGGGATTTCTCAATCGTCACGCTGTTCCCACACGCCGCTGCAATTCAACTTGAGGCTGAAGTCGAAACATGGCGCGTGGAGCCGTTACTCACGACGCTGCCGCACACCGTGCTGGACACCGATGACGCCGAAGCCCCGCAGGGACCGTTCGATATCGGGGTGACGCTCACGCGCTTTCACGATGGCTCGGAACAGCGCATCGCTGTACTCGGCGACGGCGACTTCGTGACCAACGCGTACCTCGGCAATGCCGGCAACCTCAAATTCGGGTTGAACCTGTTCAATTGGTTGGTGCGGGACGACGAGCAAATCAACATACACCTGCGCAGCGCGCCGGACCTCACGCTGAGCCTGCCGCGCGCGGCGTTCATCACAATCAGCTTCGCGTTCCTGCTCGGGCTGCCGCTGGCGCTCGTCGCGGCCGGCGTGTCCATCTGGCTGCGACGCCGGCGCCAATGAGCCTGCAGCTCTAGTGCCCGAACTTCCGGAAGTCGAAACGACGCGGCGCGGCATAGCACCGTATCTGGTCGGCTCGGTGGTCGAACAGGTCGTGGTGCGCGACCGGCGCCTGCGCTGGCCGGTTCAGCCGGCGCTGGTGCGCGGGCTGACCGGCGCTACCGTCAGCGCGGTCGAGCGCCGCGCGAAATACCTTCTCCTCCGCACCTGCGCTGGCACCGCGATTGCGCACCTTGGCATGTCGGGTAGCTTGCGTATCGTCGCCCGCGACACGCCACCGTTCGCACACGACCACCTGGACCTCCTGCTATCCAGCGGCGGGGTATTGCGCTACTCGGACCCACGGCGCTTCGGGTGCTGGCTGTGGACCGCGCGCAACCCGCTGGCGCACCCGCTGCTGAAAGACCTCGGACCGGAGCCGCTCGACGACGGATTTGATGGCGCTTACCTGTTCGCCAAAAGCCGCGGCCGCAAGGCGACGGTGAAGACCTTCCTGATGGACGGGAGAATCGTCGTTGGCGTGGGCAACATCTATGCATCGGAATCGTTGTGGATGGCAGGCATCCACCCAGCGCGCGCCGCGGGGCGCATCGCGCGCACCCGCTATGACCGGCTCGCTGCATCAGTAAAAGAAGTACTTCAGTATGCGATCGGTGAAGGCGGCACCACGCTGCGCGACTACGCCCAGAGCGATGGCAGCCCGGGTTATTTCAAGTTGAAGCTGAATGTGTACGACCGCGCGGGTAAGCCGTGCCGGCGTTGTGAGACCCCAATCCGGATGCGGGTAATCGGCCAGCGTTCCAGTTACTACTGCCCAGTCTGCCAACGATAATGTGGGAGCGGCCCTTTGGCCGCGATTAGAAATCCACCAACGCTTCGTTGCGCGGGTCGGTTGCCGCGTTCACCGCGTTGTCTTCGAACTCCCAGGTGACCGCGTTCATGTTGCCGTAGCGGCGGCCGGTGTCGCGCAGCGTGTGCCCGCGCGCCGTCAACGCAGCGGCCAGCTCGTCCGAGATGGCGCCCGGCTCGTACGAGATCACATCGGGCATGTACTGGTGGTGGATGCGCGCGCGTCCGACGATTCCCGCGGGCGCCGTACCACCAATCCAATCGAGCGCTGCCAGCGTAACCATCGTGATAATCCGTGAGCCGCCCGGCGTGCCGAGTATCGCGACCCCGCGCGGGCCGTCGATGAAAGTCGGGGTCATGCTGGAAACCGGGCGCTTGCCGGGCGCGACCAGGTTCGCCTCGGCCGATACCAGCTCGAAACCATCCGGCGTTCCGGCGCGCGCGACGAAGTCGAACATCTCGTTGTTCAGTACGACGCCGGTCCCTGCCGGCATCAGGCCCGCGCCGTATCGGAAATTGACGGTCTGTGTCGCCGCAACGCGGTTGCCATCCACGTCGATGATTGAGAAATGGGTGGTACTGGTGCTCTCGGTGCGCGTCGTTACCGGCGGCAGCGATGCGCTTGGCGTTGCGCGCGCCATGTCGATCGTGCCGCGCAGCACCCGCGCGTGAGCAGGCGCGGTCAGCTGTGCAACCGGAACCTCGACGAACGCCGGGTCGCCGACATACTGCCCGCGGTCCCGGTAGGTGCGGCGCCACGATTCGGCTAAGAGGTGTACGCGCGCCGCGCCGTCGAGCGCGTCCCAATCGAATCCTGACAATATGTTCAGCGTCGCGAGTAGCACGATGCCACCGGAAGATGGCGGCGGCGCGGTGACAATCCGGTGCCCGCGGTAGTGGCCGATCAGCGGGCGCCGCTCGACGACTTCGTAGCGCGCGAGGTCATCGAGCGTCCAGATGCCACCGGCCTCACGGACACCATCGACCAGCCGTGCGGCGATTTCACCGCGGTAGAAGGAGCGTGCGCCGTCGGCAGCAACTGCCTCGAGCGTTACGGCGAGATCCGACTGACGCAGGCGCTCGCCCGCCTGCGGTGGGCGGCCGTCGATGAAGAACGCAGTGGTGCCGTGCCGTTGCAACAGCGGCGCCGTCCGCTCGGTCAACAATGCAAAACGCCGGTCGACTTCAAAGCCTTCGCGCGCGAGCCGGATCGCCGGTGCCATGCTGGTCGCGAGCGGGAGTTCGCCGTACCGCGTCGCGAGGTGCACGAGGCCGGCTGGCAGCCCGGGGATGCCGGCAGCGAGCGCGCCTTCGCGCATGCGGGCCGTATCCGGCTCGCCGTGTTCGTCGACGAACATGTCGTGGGTCGCAGCGAACGGCGCGCGCTCGCGCGCATCCACGAACACCTCATGACCGTCAGCGGCGCGGTGCAGCAGGAAGAATCCGCCGCCACCGAGGCCGGAACTGTACGGCTCGACGACAGACAGCGCCGCCGATACGGCGACCGCCGCGTCGAACGCGTTGCCGCCGGCGTTCAGCACCGCGTGGCCAGCCGCCGTCGCCAGCGGGTGCGCACTCGCAATCGCGGCCTCCGGCGGGCGTCGTGGCGCGTCGGCTGCGGCCGCAGTCGTGATGACAAGCAGTAGTGCGACCAGCAGGTTGCGCATGCGGATCAAGCGGTACCCGTCAACGCCAGATATTTGAGCTGGAGTTCTTCGCGGCTCTCAGAGTGTTCGGGGTTCAGCGGGATGCAATCGACCGGGCAGACCTCGACGCACTGCGGCGTTTCGAAGTGCCCGACGCACTCGGTGCAGCGCTTTGGGTCAATCACGTAAATCTCCGGACCCTGCGCAATCGCCTGGTTCGGACACTCGGGCTCGCACACATCGCAGTTGATGCATTCATCGGTGATCATCAGAGCCATGCGCGTATTTTACCGGATGCGGCTTTCGAGTTCAGCTTTGACCGCAGGGTGTACGAATGTAGACACATCACCACCGAGCGCGGCGATCTCACGCACAAGGCTCGAGGATATATAGGAAAACTGCTCAGCCGGAGTCAGGAACATCGTTTCAACCTCGGCGGCCAGGTGGCGGTTCATGCCGGCGAGCTGGAACTCGAATTCGAAATCCGACACTGCGCGCAAACCGCGCAACACCACAGCAATCCCGTGCTCGCGCGCGTATTCAACGGTCAGCCCGGTGAACCCGGTGACCGTCACGTTCGGGATGTCGGCGAGCGTGAGCTCGGCCATCGCGACACGCTTCTCTAGCGAGAACGCTGGCGTCTTCGTCGGGTTTGCCGCGACTGCAACCGTAACGTCCGTGAACAGCTTCGCGGCGCGACGGATGATGTCGTGGTGGCCGTTCGTGATCGGGTCAAATGTACCCGGGTAAAGGCAGCGGATGCTCATTGGGGAAGCCTATCAGGCTATCGTCGCGAGGTGGTAGCCGACGCGGCCGGCCTTTGCCGACCGGTGCAGCATCCAGCCATCGGGCAACTGTGGCGCCTTCAGCTCCGACTCGGCTTCGAGGTAAACATAGCCGCCCGGCTTTACCCAGCCGCCTGCCGCGAGTTGCGCGCAGGCTGGCGACAACAGCTCGCGGTGGAACGGCGGGTCGAGGAACACGACGTCGAACGGTGTCGCGGGTCCTCGCAGGAATCCTACGGATTCCGCATGCACGGTGCGCCCGCGCGCGCAACGCAGCTTGTCGAGGTGCGCATCGATCATCCGGATGGCGTCGCGTTCCTTGTCGACGAATACGGATTCGGCTGCGCCACGCGACAATGCTTCAAGGCCGAGGGCTCCGCTGCCGCAATACAGGTCGAGGCAGCGTGCGCCGTCGATTACGGGGGCCAGCCAGTTGAACAGCGTCTCGCGCACACGGTCGGGGCTCGGACGCAGTTCCGCGAGGTCGGGAAATTGCAGGCGCCGGCCACGCCACTCGCCGCCGATGATGCGGAACTGGTTCACCACGATGGTAGGATAACGCGGCATGTTCGGCCCCCGCAAAAAGTCAGCAGACGAACAACCCAAACTGGGCTTCGTTGCGCGCCTGCGCGCACAGCTGAACCAGGGCGACTCGTTCCTGACACGCGACGTGCGCGAGCTGATACCAGCGGGCCGCCCGCTCGACGAAGAACTGCTGGAGGAACTCGAGACGCGGCTGCTGCTCGCCGATTGCGGCGTGGACGCGACGCGCCACATCATCGACGCGCTGCGCAAGCAGGCGCGTAAGGAGCGCATCGTCGGCGCCGATGCGGCTTTAGCAGCGTTGCACAAGATCCTCACCGAAATGCTGGAGCCGGTCAGCGTTCCGCTTGAAGTCGATGCTACACAGCACCCATTCGTCGTGCTGGTAGTCGGCGTGAATGGCACGGGAAAGACGACAACCATCGGCAAGCTAGCGGCACGCTTCCGGGCCGGCGGGCACAGCGTGATGCTGGCGGCCGCCGACACCTTCCGCGCCGCAGCAATCGAGCAGCTGGTCGCGTGGGGCGAACGCAACCAGGTACCGGTGACCGCGCAGGCGCACGGCGCGGACCCGGCAGCGGTTGCGTTTGACGCACTCGAAGCTGCCCGCGCGCGCGGCATCGAAGTCCTGCTGGTCGATACGGCCGGCAGGCTGCAGACCAAGCAGAACCTCATGGAGGAGCTCAAGAAAGTCCACCGCGTGCTCGGCAAGAGCGGAGCCGGTGCGCCGCACGAGGTCCTATTGGTGCTCGACGCCACCAGCGGTCAGAACGCGCTGTCGCAGGTCGAGCTCTTCAACGAAGCGGTACCAGTCACTGGCCTCGTGCTAACTAAATTAGACGGCACCGCGAAAGGCGGCGTGATTTTCGCGCTCGCCGACCGGTGCGGAATCCCGATCCGTTTCGTGGGCGTCGGTGAGCAGGCCGGCGACCTCGGCGAGTTCAACGCTCCGGAGTTCGTCGCCGCATTGCTGGGGGACGCCGGGTGATCCAGTTCGACCGCGTCAGCAAGCGCTACCCCGGAGGCTATGAAGCGCTTTCCGACGTCAGCTTCCTCATCGAGGCCGGCGAGATGGTATTCCTGACCGGACACTCCGGCGCCGGCAAGTCGACGCTTATGAAGCTGGTCGCACTGCTTGAACGGACTTCGCGCGGCCAAGTGATTGTCGACGGGCGCAACCTTGCCGGCGTGAAGCGGAGCGGCATACCGCAGCACCGCCGCAAGATCGGCATCATCTTCCAAGACCATAAGCTGCTGCACGACCGCACGGTGTTCGACAATGTCGCGCTGCCGCTGGTCGTCGCCGGCATCGGCCATTCCGAAGCGCGGCGGCGCGTGCGCGCAGCACTCGACAAGGTCGGGCTGCTCGACAAGGAGCGCCTGTTCCCGGTCGTTCTTTCGGGCGGCGAACAACAGCGCGTCGGCATCGCGCGCGCCGTCGTCAACAAGCCGCCGTTGCTGATCGCCGACGAGCCGACCGGCAACCTCGACCCGGCGCTGTCTGTGGAAATCATGAAGCTCTTCGGCCTGTTCAACCAGGTCGGCGTTACTGTGTTGATTGCCAGCCATGACCACAGGCTGATCCGCCGCCTCGGCAAGCGGCACTTGATGCTCGACCACGGACGGCTGTCCGACCGTCCGCTGCACGGTGACGGGGAAACCTTCGATGGCTAAGGCCAGCATGAGCGGGCCGACGGTGTTCGGGCGCCTGGGCGCTTGGGCAGCGCACCATGGTCATTCACTGCTGTCGACGCTCGGCCGCCTGTCGCGTGCGCCGGTTGCAACCGCGATGACGGTCGGCGTTCTCGGCATCGCACTCGCGCTGCCTGCCGCGCTGCACCTCGTGGTCGACAACATGCGCGCGCTTAGCAACAGTTGGGAGAGCGCGCTGCACATCTCGGTATTCCTGAAACCCGGCGTGCGTGTGCCGGAGGCGGAGGCACTCGCGACGACACTGCGGGCGCGCGACGACGTCGGCAGTGTGCGCGTCATCGGGCCTGACGAAGCGCTCGCGGAATTCCGGGAGCAAAGCGGGTTCGGTGCGGCGCTCGACACCCTGCGAGAAAACCCTCTGCCGGCCGTACTCGTTGTCGCACCGCCCGCCGGCATCACCAGCCCGGGCGCGCTCGAACCGCTTCGCGGCGAAATTGAGCGTCACGCAGCGGTGGACTTTGTGCAACTCGACACGCAGTGGCTGCAGCGCCTATTCGCGATCCTCGCGATTGCCCAGCGCGGCATCATCGTGGTCGCGGTACTACTCGGCATCGCCGTTGTCGTCACGGTCGGCAACACGATCCGGTTAGACATACAAAACCGCCGGCAGGAAATCGAAGTCACAAAGCTGATAGGCGGCTCCGACGCGTTCATCAGGCGCCCGTTCCTGTACACCGGCTTCTGGTATGGGGTCGGTGGCGGGCTCACCGCAGCAATCCTGGTCGCGTTCGCGTTATTTGCGGTTGAGGGCCCGGTAGCGCGCCTCGCCGGGCTTTACGGGTCAGGATTCACGCTCTCCGGGCTCGGAATGGGCGGTTTCGGCGCGTTGGTCGGCACCGGCGCCCTGCTCGCTTGGGCTGGCTCCTGGGTCGCCGTGGGCAGGCATCTGGACGAAATCGAACCAACCTGATTTTCAGGGTACCCCGGGCGTCGTTTGGCACTCCAACCCTGCGAGTGCTAACATCCGGGGCCATGACTGACGCAATGACCAAGACCGCAGGCAGTACGCTGCCGGTGCCGCAGGCCCGCGCGCTTGCGCTGGCTGGCCCGCAGGGCAGCCTCGAAGCGTACATCCAGGCTGTGCAGAGCATCCCGATGCTTACGGCCGACGAAGAGCGCGCGCTTGCCGTCCGTTACCGCGAGGACGGCGACCTGTTCGCTGCGCAGCAGCTGGTGGTCTCCCACCTGCGCTTCGTTATCCATGTTGCCCGCGGCTACTCGGGCTATGGGCTGCAGCTCGCCGACCTGATTCAGGAAGGCAACATTGGCCTGATGAAAGCGGTCAAGCGCTTCGACCCGGAGGTCGGTGTGCGGCTCGTATCATTCGCAGTGCATTGGATCAAAGCAGAAATGCACGAATTCATCCTGCGCAACTGGCGCATCGTGAAGGTCGCGACGACGAAAGCGCAGCGCAAGCTGTTCTTCAACCTGCGCAGCTCGAAGCAGCGTCTAGGCTGGTTCACCGATGCAGAGGTCAACCAGGTCGCCGACGACCTCGGCGTCGATGCGAAGACAGTCGTGCAAATGGAGCAGCGGATGTCCGGGCACGACGTCAGCTTCGACCCAGCGCCCAACGCCGACGACGATGAGTCATGGGGCTCGCCGGCGTCGTACCTGCGCGACGACAGCGGCGACCCGGCGCTCGCGTACGAGCACGAGAATACCGACGAGGTCGCGCACGACAGACTTAGCTATGCGCTGCAGAATCTCGACGACCGCAGCCGCGCCATCATTTCGCGCCGCTGGCTTGCCGACGATTCGAAATCGACGCTGCAGGAGCTCGCCGACGAGTACGGCATCTCCGCCGAGCGCGTGCGTCAGCTCGAGAAGCAGGCGATGACGAAACTGCGCGGCTGGCTCGAGGCCTGATCAGCTGGATTTCTTCCGCAGCAGGAAGGTGGTGATCACCGCGGCGGTCATTGCCACGGTTCTGTTTCTGCTTTCCCGCACGCTTTAGCCTGCCACATTACAACCAGTGGTCGATGAGCAGCGCGGCGAAAATGCCGATCAGGTACACGATTGAGTACGAGAAGGTCTGCATCGGCAGGCGGTCGTTCGGGAAGTACTTCAACGCCACCGCGTAATACATGAAGATGCCGCCGAGAACGAGCGCGGCGCCCAGATACAGCAGCCCGCTCATGCCGGCGAGCCACGGCAGGATCGATACGACAACCAGCAGCACCGTGTACAGCAGGATCTGCAGGCCGGTGAATTCAATGCCGTGTGTGACCGGCAGCATGGGGATATCGGCTTGCGCGTAGTCGTCACGGCGGTGGATAGCCAGCGCCCAGAAGTGTGGCGGCGTCCATACGAACACAATCAGGAAAAGCAGCAGTGAATACGGGTGGACGCTGCCGGTGACGGCGACCCAGCCAAGCACCGGCGGCGCGGCACCGGCCGCCCCGCCGATTACGATGTTCTGCGGCGTCGCGTGCTTCAAGTACATCGTGTAGATAACCGCATAACCGATCAGCGAGAACAGCGTCAACACCGCGGTCAGCAGGTTAACGAACGCCGTCAGGATAATCATCGACACGCACCCCAGCGTCAGCGCGAACACGAGCACCTGCGTCGCGCCGAGGTGGCCGGTCGGCAGTGGGCGCAGGCGCGTGCGCGCCATCTTCGCGTCAATCTGCCGCTCGACGAGGTGGTTGATTGCTGCAGCTGAACCCGCCGCCATGCCGATGCCGAGCGTGCCGAACACGAGCGCGTCCAGCGGGACCATGCCAGGTACCGCGAGGAACATCCCGACGACTGCGGTGAAAACGATCAGAAGCACGACCTTCGGCTTCGTGAGTTCGAGGTAATCACCGAATGTCGGGCGGCGTGCGGAGTCCATGCGCCGAGTCTACCGGTTGCGGGCAGCGGCGTACGCGAGCGCAACGACCGAAAGCAGCAACAGCGCGGCCCCGGCGTTGTGCGCGGCCGCCAGCGCGAGCGGATGACCCCGTACCACTGTCAAAACGCCGACCAGCACCTGCAGCAGAAGCATGCCGCCGATTGCGACACCGAGCCCGCGCCATACGCGCTGCCGACCTCGCAGCCACAGTGTCAACGCGAGCGCGCCGACGAACAGCAGCGTGAACAGTGCCCCGAGCCGGTGCGCTTTGTGGATGGCAGCACGCGCCGGCAGGTCCAGCAGCCCGCCTTCATAATCGACGCCGACTTCGCGCCAGAGTACGAAGCCCTCTTTGAAGTCCATGTCGGGCCACCATTCGGCCTGGCAAGTCGGGAAGTCCGGGCAGGCGAGCGCCGCGTAGTTCGCGCTGGTCCAGCCACCGAGCGCAATCTGCAAAGCGACGACCGCAACGGCCGCGTACGCAAGCCCGCGCAGGCCGGCAATCGGCGGCGCGCGCAGCAGGCCGGCAATCGGCGGCGCGCGCAGCATGCCGGCACTCCTTAGCAGCAACAACCACAACAGCGCCAGAATCGTCATCCCACCGAGCAAGTGCGCCATCACGATTGCCGGCTTCAGCAGCAGCGTCACGGTCCACATGCCGAGCAGCGCCTGGAATACGACGAGCGCAGCAATCGCCAGCGGCAGGGACAGGCGTACCCAAGCGCCGAGCACCACCACCACGAAGGTAACAACGAACGCGATCAACACGAGTTTCGAAAACACGCCAGGTAGGAGCGAATCTGTGAGTGGGAGCGAATCTGTGATTCGCGATTCTTTTTTCATCCAATCCTCGACACGCGCAACAACCGCTTCAAGTCGGCGAGCAGGTCCTTCGGCTCGGCGTCCGGGCCGTAGCGCATCATCAGGTTACCGAGCGGGTCGACCAGGTAAGTGTGACCTGCCTCCAGCTCGCTGAATACTGCGTCTTCAGCATCAATCCGGGCCAGCAGCAGGTCGGGGTGCTCATCGGCGAAGAACGCTGGGTCCGTAACTTCGACGTCACCGGCGACGACATACAGGCGCTGTACGCGGACCGCGTCGCGGCCAAGCCGCGTGTGCACCTGCCGGGCTTCCCACAGCGACTCGCGACAAGTCTCATCACACTGTGCGCCCCCCATCTGCACAATCGTCCAACGCCCATGCAGCGTTTCGGCAGTGACCGTGGGCCCTCCGGCAACCCCAGCGAGCGCGAACCCGCCGAGCGGCTGTGCTGGTGCAATCAATTCGCCATGCGCGGCGCTGTCTGTCGGCGTGAAGCGCTCGATGTTGCCGAACCACAACCACGCGATTGCGAGCGGCGCGACGAATAGCGCCGCCAGCGCGATGAGTTTCATTCGTCCCTGCCGGGGCTCAGTCATTTCTTACGGCTCCTAATTGTCAGCACGATGATGATCACGGCGAGCGTCAGCGCGAGCGCGAACCACTGCACCGCATAACCGATGTGCCGCTCCGGCCCGACGCGGACCGGGTTCCAGTCGCGAACGAACCCGTCCGCCTCTCCGTCCGCGAGCAATACCAGGACTGGTGGCAGTGCGTGGCCCCATGCTGCCTGGAGCGCCGACGCATCCGGCCAGGCGAGCCGCCGCGGCCAGCCTTCTGTTTCCTGCACGCCTCCGCCCACGCGGATGCCGGGCTGAGGCAGCGGCGCGACATGCCCGGTAATTGAGCGCTCGAACTCGGCGACGGCGACATCCGGCAATTCGTTGCGGTCCGGCGAGGCGCGCACCCAGCCGCGGTCGACCAGTATCCGGTCTCCGTTCGCGAGCGTAAACGGTGTCCACACCCGATAGCCGGCGTGGCCGTCGTGCACCTGAGCGTCAAGCAACGCCTGTCGCGTGGAATCGTAGCGACCGGTCAATCGGACCGGGGTGAAGCGTGGCAGCGCCAGCAGCGGCGCTCCCGCGTCGATGGGTGCCGCGGCTACCGATGACGATGACGCAAATGCTTCCTGCAACGCGCGCTTTTCTCCCGCGCGTTCGAGCTGCCAGAATCCGAGCCATAACAGTGCCGTGAGCAACAGAGCGCCGGCGATGAACGGCGTTATACTGCGCAGCATGTGGGTAAACCTCGTCATCATCGCGTTCCTGGCCGTCATCGTGTTCAGCCTCGGCTCCGCGATGTTCTACCTCGTACGGGAACCCCACGGCTCGAAGAAGACGGTGCGAGCATTGAGCTGGCGCATCGGGCTATCGCTCTTGCTGTTTGTGCTGCTGATGCTCGGCATTTTCACCGGGGTCATCGTGCCGCACGGCCTGGGCGGCTAGAGCAAATACACAAACACGAATAGCGCCAGCCACACCACGTCAACGAAGTGCCAGTACCACGCGACCGCTTCGAATCCGAAGTGCCCGGTCGGCTTGAAGTGACCTTTCATCGAACGCCCCAGGATCACGCACAACATGATCGCGCCAAGCGTCACGTGCATCCCGTGGAAGCCGGTCAGCATGAAGAAGGTCGAACCGTAGATTCCGCTCGTCAGGCGCAGGTTCAGGTCCTGGTACGCGTGTACATATTCGTACGCCTGCAGGCCGACGAACAGGAAGCCCAGCGCAATCGTCGCGACGAGACCCCACACGAGCTTCGCGCGATTACCCTGCATCAGGCCCCAATGCGCGATGGTGATCGTCACGCCGGAGGTCAGCAGGATTGCGGTGTTCAGCGCCGGCAGCCCCCACGCCCCCATCGCCTGGAACGCACCGCCGACCTGGTCCGGCCCTGAGGTCGGCCATGCGGCCTCGAAGCCCGGCCACAGAATGAAGTTCGTAAAGAAGTTGTTGCCTTCGCCAGCCAGCCAGGGCAACGCGAAAACGCGCGCGTACAGCAGCGCACCGAAGAACACAGCGAAGAACATCACTTCGGAGAAAATGAACCAGCTCATGCCCTGTCGGAACGAACGGTCAACCTGAGCGTTGTAGGTACCAGCTTCCGACTCGCGGATCACATCGCCGAACCAGCCGAACAACATCCAAATGAGGGTCGCAGCGCCGAGCAACGAGACGATGCCGCCGAAGCTCGCAAGGCGCATAGACTCGCCCGGCAGCCCCTGCATGTTCAGCGCGAGCCCGCCCAGCAACATGAACATGCCGACCGAACCGACGATCGGCCAGGGCGCCGTGTGGGGAACGTAGTAGCCGCCGTTTGGTGCCGCCATGTGTCCTTATCCTCTCGCGTCGTAGAAGGTGTAACCGAGCGTGACCGTCGTTACTTCGGGCGGTAGCTGCGGGTCCACCATGAATATGACCGGCATGTCCTTCAGCTCGTGCGCGGTGAAGTCCTGGCGCGTGAAGCAGAAGCACTCTGCCTTCTGAAAATAGCGGCCGGCGATGCCCGGAGAGACGCTCGGCACTGCCTGGCCGGCCGTCTCGTGCGCCCGCAGGTTCCGCGCGACGTAATGGGTCGTGTACATCTGACCAGGGTGCACCTGCATGCTGGCTACCTGTGGGCGAAAGTCCCACTCGCCACTCTGCGCAACGTTCGACACGAACTGCACGGTAACGGTGCGCGAGGTATCCGGCGTGACGACGGTGGTCGATTCATAGGCCTGGCCGCTGGTACGTCCACCAAACCCGGTGACCTCACAAAACACGTCGTATAGCGGAATCAGCGCCCAGCCGAAGCCAAAGCTCACGACCACCATCACGAGCAGTTGCGTGATCAATCTCCGGTTTGCAGTCTTGAGCGGTGCGTTCACCAGGTCACCCGCGGTAGTGCTGTATCAACATGAAACCGCCATAAACTGCGACCGCGACCAGCGCGAGGACAATTGCGAGCCGCCGGCCCGCCGCCCTGCGCTGTGTGACCTCGCGATCGTCCATCATCACTTGATGTATGGCGCCGTTTCGAAGGTGTGGTACGGCGGCGGGGAGGGCAGCGTCCACTCAAGCCCGTCCGCCCCTTCCCATACTTGCGCGGTCGCCCGCCCGGTTCCTCCACGCACGCAGCCGATAATCACCGCGGCGAAGATAAGCTGCGCCAGACCGAAGCCGAACGCGCCGACAGACGACCACATATTGAACTCAGTGAACTGCAGCGCGTAATCCGGAATGCGCCGCGGCATGCCCGCGAGCCCCAGGAAGTGCTGCGGGAAGAAGGTGATGTTCACGAAAATCGCGGACAGCCAGAAATGAACCTTGCCCCAGAACTCGTTGTACATGTAGCCGGTCCACTTGGGCAGCCAGTAGTAGACGCCGCCCATAATCGCGAAGATCGCCCCCGGCACCAGCACATAGTGGAAGTGCGCGACGACGAAGTACGAGTCGTGGTACTGGAAATCGGCCGGGACGATTGCGAGCATCAGGCCCGAGAAACCGCCGATTGTGAACAGGAACACGAACGCAATCGCGAACAGCATCGGCGTCTCGAAGGTCATCGAGCCCCGCCACATCGTTGCGACCCAGTTGAACACCTTCACGCCGGTCGGCACTGCGATGAGCATCGTCGCGAACATGAAGAACAGCTGGCCCGCCAGCGGCATGCCGACCGTGAACATGTGGTGCGCCCAGACGATGAACGACAGGAACGCGATCGACGCAGTTGCGTAAACCATCGCGTCGTAGCCGAACAGCTTCTTGCGCGCGAAGGTCGGGATGATCTGCGACACCAGGCCAAACGCGGGCAGGATGAGGATGTAGACCTCGGGGTGCCCGAAGAACCAGAAAATGTGCTGGAACATCACCGGGTCGCCGCCGCCGGCCGCGTCGAAGAAGGTCGTGCCGAAGTAGTTGTCGGTCAGCAACATCGTCACGGCACCGGCG
>JAIVGZ010000073.1 GCA_020201335.1 Natronospirales bacterium | reverse complement strand
GCGCTTTCCTGCGAGACCGCCTGCTCTTCGTGCCAGCCATCGCCGGAGTAGCCGCTGAGGTCGGTGCGCGTCGTCGCGCCGTGGAGTTCGATTCTCGGCTCGCCAACCTCCACCGGCGCATCGCTACCACCCGCGATGATTGCACCTGCGTCGAGCAGGCTGCGCCAGGCGTATGCGTACTTGAGGCGCTCCATGCCGAGCCGTGCCGGTGCGAAGTGTAGGTCGCCAATCGCGTGGCTGGGTTGCATCGATGCGATGACGCCGAGTTCTGCGAATCTCGCGATGTCTTCGGGGATCAGGTGTTGTGCGTGTTCGATGCGCCATCTGGGGTCTGCGACTGCGCGTTCTTCTACCGGCACCCGCTGGAACGCTTCCTCGTAGAGGTCGAGGATGATGTGGTTGGCGCGGTCGCCGATCGCGTGGGTCCAGACCTGGACGCCGTTCCTGAGAGCGCGTTCGAGTACCGGCCTGAGTTCGGCTGGCTGGTGGGTGAGCAGGCCGGTATTGTTTGGGTCATCTGCGTACGGTTCGAACAGCGCGGCGCCGCGTGAACCGAGCGCGCCGTCGAGGTTGATTTTGATCGCGCGTACGGTGAGCTTGCCGTCGAACGCGTCGAGGATGGTCGGGCCTTCGTTCAGCAGGCGCTCGGCACCTTCACTTGGCCAGCGGATCGCGACGTAGTTGCGGATCGGCATCTGGCCTTCCTGGTAGAGCGCGCGCAGTGCTTCGACTTCATCCCAGTCGCTGACGATGCTGTGCACCCCGCTCCAACCCTGGCGCTGGGCGACTTCGCCGCCAACTTTTAGCGCTTCTGTCATGTCGATGCCGGTGTCACTCGGAATGTGGCGGGTGACGAGGCGCTGTGCGTTGTCGATCAGCATGCCGGTCGGGTCGCCACGTTCATTGCGCAGGATGTCGCCGCCATCGGGCGGGCGGGTGCCGCGGCCGACGCGGGCGATCTGTAGCGCCCGGGTGTTGGCGACGCCGGCGTGGCCGTCGGCGCGGGTCAGGTACACCGGGCGGTTGGGAACCACGGTGTCGAGGTCCTCGCGGGTCGGGAACACTTGCGGCTCGTAGTGCGTCTCGATCCAGCCACGGCCGGTGATCCAGGGCGCGTCGGGGTGGGCGTCCGCGTATTCCTTCAACTGCGCGAGCATCGCATCGAGCGAACGGGCGCCGGCCAGGTTCAGCGTGAGCTCGCGTTCGCCGACGCCGCGCAGGTGGTAATGGGAATCGGTGAGGCCGGGGACAATCGTCTGCCCGCGCATATCAATGACTTCGGTGGTCGCGCCAATGTGGTTGCGGATTTTCTCGTTGCTGCCAACGGCAACGAAGACGCCGTCGCGGATGGCGAGCGCCTGGGCCCGCGGGTTCTCCGGGTCCATCGTGAGGATGTCGGCGTTGATGAGGACCTTGTCGGCGGGGGCCTCGGGGATGGTGCCTTCGGCGCAGGCGGTGAGCCAGATGGCTGTGATGAGAAGGAATACCGCGCGCATTACCGTGCCCCCATGGCAAAGATGACCCTTGGGGGATGGTAGCAAAAGAAGGGACACTAGGCGTCGATTGGGCTGAACACCAACTCGACCGGCCATCGCCCCTCGGGCCCCGGGGTGGCGAAGCGTAACTTGCCGTCTGACCAGGTCGGTGGGCGTCCGTCGTAGGGGTTGCGGAGCGCGCGGGGCAGCGCGAGCAGCTGGTTGTCAATCGCCGCAGCGCCGACGCGGTTGGTATGCAGGTGACGCGCGACTTGTGCGAGCACAATCAACGCGTCGACATCGTGGATGCGCCAGATGTATCCACCATAATCGGGCGACCCGCGCAGCATCATTGCGCCCGCGCCGTTGATGTAGGCCTCGAATGGTGTCACTGCCGTTGGCGGGCGGACGCCTGCGGCGGCGAATTCTGCAACGGGCAGCAACGAGGCCCGCGCAGCATCCATGATGTCGGTGATTATGGTATTGGCCGTGCGCGTGCGCTTGAACGGAAGCACCTGAAACAGCGCGCGGTTGGCCGGGGGCGGTGGAACATTAGCTCGTCGGCGAGCATCGCGAACGCTCTGTCTGTGTCGCCGCCGCTGTACTCGAGTACTGCGGCGCGCAGCAGCAAGCGCTGCGCGACCAGCAGCTGTTGGAATCCGGGGAGCGGCGTTTCGTCGCCGATGCGCACGACCTCGGTGAAGTGGCTACTGGCGCGCAGCGAACGGTAACGCTCGAGCATCTCCGCATTCGCCGCAAGCAAGCTCGGCAAACCGTCCAGCTCGTCCGTCACCGTCCCGAGGCACTCGGGAGTCCGAAACGAACAGAGGTCGTTGAGGGTGAGCGAGATTTTGAGCGGCTCGCCTTCGAAGTCGGGCATCCGCCCGAGCGCGTTAAAGGCAGAGACGCGGTGGCGGCCTTGAACCCAGATGTCACTGCCGGCGGGTGCGTTGAACCCATACAACGCGAAGTTCAGCGCACGCGGGTCCGTGCTCAGCTGGTTCGCTAAGGTCGCGAGGCGGCGGTAGTCGTCGTTGGGGAGTTCGTCCGGCCACAGGTACGGCAGCACGATGAACGCCGCGAGCGCCGTCACGACGCCCCAGCCCACCAGCGTGCTGCGGCTGGCGGTGAAGGTTCCGGTCTCGGGCGTGACATTGAAGAGCCAGCTCAGCATCACCACGACCGGGACGCCGAGCGCGAGCACGACGAATACCAATTGCGTGACCGAGCCCGGCAACTCCCAAATACCAGCGGCAATCTCGGTGAACTGCAGGAGGCCCCAGGCGGCAACGATATAGATGCCCAGGGTCTTCAGGACTTTGCGGCGTTGGAGCTCGTCAAACAGGCGTGGCATCGCGGAATCCTAGCGGAGTCTGTCCCTTTTGGGCTAGGTGTACGATGAATATATGTATTATGTGCATATATGAAGAAGCGCATCACCATTTACCTGGACGAGGACGTACTCGACGCGTTCAAGACGCGCGCCGAGGAATCCGGCGCGGGGTACCAGACGATGATCAACGACGCATTGCAGGATTCGCTCGAGCGGGAACGCCGCGAGCCGAAGAAGCGGTCGCTGGCGGAGTTCCTGTTGGACATCCCGAAGAGCGACACGGACGAGGATTTGTTTCCGCGTATTGATGACGACGCGACGGACCGCGATGTATTTGATTGATACGAACGTCGTCAGCGAACTCGCGAAGACGCGCGGTGAACCGGGCGTCCTTGCGTTCATCGCCGGTGCAGCCGCGGCCGACGAGCCGGTCTATCTGTCGGTCATTTCAATCGGCGAGATCGAATATGGCATCGCACGGCTGCTGCGCCGCGGTGATACTGCGCAGGCCGAGCGTTACGCAACTTGGGCGAACGCACTGCGCGAGCGCTTTGCCGACCACACGCTGGATATCGACGTCGATGTCGCAGCGCTGTGGGGCCGTCTGCGCGCGGTGGATTCCCAACATCCTGTCGACAAGCTGATTGCGGCGACCGCGCTGGTGTACGACTTGACGGTGGTGACGCGGGACGAGCGGGACTTCCGTGGAACCGGCGCGCGGGTGCACAACCCGTTTGCATGAAGGCGCTTTTAATAAGCGAGGAGGAACCAGAGCCTACCGGCTATCCAAAGCGTCGCGCCCATCGCGAGGAGTGCAGCGATTAAGGCGTGGTCGAGTCTTGAGCGAAAGAAGCCAACGACTGCATAGAGCCCGTAGAACAGGGGCACGGCGAGCGCTATCAAGACTAAGAGGACATTCAACGGTGATTCGGCGGGAGCCTTGGGTGCCAGATACACGATGAACCCCACAGCCACAATCACCAGCGCGGTCTGGCCAAGCATGTAGAGCACGAACGCCGTGATCTCGACCGTGTTGCGCGGTGATTTCCAGAACGCCAACCGGAGCGCCAGCACCGCGACCGGCGTCATCAGTAAAAAGTAGAGCGGCAGGTTCATGAGGACGAAACGCAGCCAAGCCGGCTTGTCAATGTAGTCGACAGCGTCGACTGCATTCACCCAATCGTTCACGCCGCCCAACAGGACGGCAATCAGCAACGCGTAGAACGCGTACTTG
>JAIVGZ010000004.1 GCA_020201335.1 Natronospirales bacterium | reverse complement strand
TTGTGGTAGTTCAGCGCTTCGCCCAGCTTCGCCGCGAAGCGCTCGCGGTGGAACAGGTCGGCGACGCGAACCGCGCGGCGCGCGACCTTGTCCTCGTAGGCCGGGCCGATACCGCGTCCGGTCGTGCCGATTGCGGCGCTGCCTTTCGCCTTTTCGCGCGCGAGGTCGAGCGCCACGTGCGATGGCAGAATCAGCGGACACGCCGGACTGACCCGTAGCCGGTCGCGCGCGGGCACGCCGCGCGCCTCGAGCATTTCGATCTCTTCGATGAACGCAGGCGGTGACAGGACAACGCCGTTGCCAATCAGGCACAGCACGCCATCGCGCAGGATGCCGGACGGGATGAGACGAAGGATTGTCTTTTTGCCGTCGATGACCAGCGTGTGGCCCGCGTTGTGGCCGCCCTGGAAGCGCACGACCGCAGCGACGCGGTCGGTAAGCAGATCGACGACCTTGCCCTTGCCTTCGTCGCCCCACTGGGTGCCGATGATGATGACTTTCCTGCCCATCGCCTAGCGCACCAGTGCAAGCAGGCCGAGGCCCGCGAGTATCGAGACCAAACCGATCGTCCTTAAAGTGCGGTCATCGACGTTGATAATCTGCAACAGCGTGCGCCGGAGCCGGTCGGGGCTGAGGAACGGCAGCAGCCCTTCGAGCACCAGCAGCAGCGCGATTGCCGCGCCGAGGTCGCTCCAGTAAACCGTCATGGCTGCACGCTAACGCCGCGCCGGATCCTTCAGGTACCGGAAGAACTCACTATCCGGGCCAATCAGCAACAGGTCGTTGTCCTGCCCGATCGAATTCCGGTACGCCTCAAGGCTGCGGTAGAACGCGTAGAACTCAGCGTTGCGGTTGAACGCGCGCGCGTAGATCTCGGCGGCGGTCGCGTCACCCGAACCACGCAGCTCTTCCGCTTCGCGGTAGCCCTGCGCGAGCAGCACGGTACGCTGGCGTTCCGCGTCCGCACGGATGCGCTCAGCGGCTTCGGAACCCTCGGCGCGTAGCTGCCTGGCGACGAGCTCACGCCCGGCCTCCATACGCTGATACACCGATTCGGAGACTTCCTGCGGCAGGTCGATGCGCTTCACGCGTACGTCCAGCACGGTGAGCCCGAGTTCCTGCGCACTCGCGTTCGTGTCGCGCGTGAGCACCGACATGATCTGCGCGCGCTCGCCGGACACCGCTTCCTGGATCGTGCGTCGGCCGAACTCGCTGCGCATGCCGTCCTGGATGATGCGGAGCAACAATGCGTTCGCGGTATTCGAGCTGCCGCCGGTCGAAGTGTAGAAGCGGACCGGATCAGCGATGCGCCACTTCACATAAAAGTCAACGATGACGTTTTTCTTCTCGACCGTGAGAAAGCGTTCCGGGCGGGCGTCCAGCGTCTGGATGCGCGCGTCGAACGTGCGGATGTTGTTGACGAACGGGAACTTGCCGTGCAACCCGGGCTCGTAATCCGACTTGATAATCTCACCGAGTCGGAACTTGATAGCGAATTCGCGCTCATCGACCATGAAGAGCGAATTCACCAACAGGAACAGCCCGACCGCGAGCGCGACCAGCAGATATGTGGAATAGCGCGCCATCAGCGACCTCCCCGTGTGCGTGCCGTATCGCGTGAGCGCGAGTCCGGCGTGGGAGGTGTCGTGTCACGCGTGGTGTCGATTACCGGGGTCGGGCCACGACCACTGGTACCGCGCATCAGCTGGTCCAACGGCAGGTAGAGCAGGTTGCCGCTCTGCTCGGTGTCGATCATCACTTTATTCGCGTTGCCGAACACGGCCTCCATCGCCTCGATGTACAGGCGTTGGCGTGTGACGGCGGGCGCGCGCTCGTATTCAGTCAGTATCTGCGTGAAGCGCGACGCTTCACCTTCGGCGCGCGCAATCATGCCTTCCCGATAGGCGTTGCCTTCCTCGACGAGTCGGGCGGCTGCACCACGTGCGCGCGGCACGACGTCGTTTGCGTACGCCTGCGCCTCGTTGATGATGCGCTCCTGGTCTTCGCGCGCCTTGATTGCATCGGCGAACGCACCTTGCACCGGCTCCGGTGGCTGCGCGTCGACGAGGTTGACGCTGAGCACCGCGATGCCGGCGTCGTACTGGTCCAGCGTCTCTTGCAACAGCGCCATCGTGCTGGCCGCGACTTCCGCGCGGCCGGCGCCGAGGATGAAGTCCATCGTCGTCTTGCCGGCAATCTCACGGATAGCACTTTCGGCGGCTGCGCCGAGTGTCCCATCCGGGTTGACCACGTTGAACAGGTACGACGGAGCATCGACGCGCCGATACTGCACGGCGAGCTCGACGTCGACGATGTTCTCGTCTTGGGTGAGCATCAGCGCCTTGTGGGAGAATTGCGACACTTCCTCGACATTGACGCGTTCGACACGCTCGAACGGCCGCGGGGCCCGAATCGCCGGGCCGGGCATCAGGGTGTCGACGTGCGCGCCAAAGCGCAGCACGATGCCGCGCTCGCTCGGTTCGATGATGTGCACCATCTCGAATGCGAGCACGACCGCAAGCACCAGCACGACAATGCCGAACATGCTGCCGTTGTCGCCGCCCGAGGCGCGCTTGCCGCCACCGCCGCCGAACAGGCCACCTAGGCGTCGCTGCATACCCTTGATCATCTCGTCCAGGTCAGGGGGATTCTGACCGTCGCCGCCGCCACCCCATGGGTCACGGTCGCGTCCACCCTTACCGGGCTCGTTCCAGGACATGCACTGCTCCGATTACGAAAGAAATGGAATTATAGGGGATAAGTCCGAAGGCCGCCCAGCCGGTCAAACTCCCGCCTCGGCAGGTCGATTTCGACCAGCCAGCCGCCATCGTCCTCGTTCCGCTCGTCCCGGACCGCCCCGAGCTCGAACAGCCGTGCGCGCACGCGCGCGTCCATCGGCGGGATGCGGAACCAGCCGGCGACCCGCTCGCTCCCGAGCCGCTCGTGGATTGCCTCACGCAGCAGGTCCATGCCGACGCCATCGCGCGCCGAGACCCACACGCGCCTGGGCAGCCCGGCCTCATCACGCTCAATCCGCGGCTCAGCGTCGAGCAGGTCGAGCTTGTTCCAGACCTCAAGCACAGGCACCTCGCCGGCACCGGCCTCCTGCAGCACCGCGTCCACCTGCGCGAGCCGCTCGCCGCGCTGTGGGTCGGCCGCATCGACGACCTTCACCAGCAGGTCCGCCTCACGGGTTTCCTGCAGCGTCGAGCGAAACGCGGCGACCAGATCATGCGGAAGGTCACGCACGAAGCCGACCGTATCCGCGACCACCGCGCGTTCGCCGCTGCCGAGGTCGAGCTTGCGCACGGTCGGGTCGAGCGTCGCGAACAATTGGTCGGCGGCGTGTACCTCGGAACCCGTCAGCGCGTTGAACAGTGTCGACTTGCCGGCGTTCGTGTAGCCGACCAACGCAACGGTCGGGACTTCCGCGCGGCGCCGCGTATTGCGGCCCGTCTCGCGCTGGCGCACGACCTTGTCCAGGCGCACCTTCAAGCTCTTGATGCGGTCGCCGAGCAGCCGGCGGTCTGTCTCAAGCTGCGTCTCACCCGGACCGCGCAGGCCGATACCGCCCTTCTGGCGCTCAAGGTGGGTCCAGCCGCGGACCAGCCGCGTCGCGAGGTGCGTCAGCTGCGCGAGCTCTACCTGCAATTTGCCTTCGAAGGTCTGCGCGCGCCGCGCGAAGATGTCGAGGATCAATCCGGTACGGTCGAGCACGCGGGCCTGCAGTAAGCGCTCGAGGTTGCGCTCCTGGCTCGGGCTTAACGGGTGGTTGAATATCACGAGTTCCGCACCCGTCTCACGCACGCGCGCTTCCAGAATCGCGGCCTTGCCGGTGCCTATGAACAGCCGGGGCTGGATCCTGGAGAGAGGTCCGTCGAAGACTTCGATGATTTCCGCACCGGCCGAGCGCGCGAGGTCAACGAATTCGGCTCGGTCCGCCGGGTAGTTGCCGCTACGGTCATCAAGTGCGACTAGAATGCAGCGTTCTCCGCCGCGGGGTCGTTCAAACAAGGGTGTTCCTGTTGCAGTTATTCGGATTCCGACTCGTCACTCTCGCTCCACTTTACATTGCGCGCAGGCACGACCGTCGAAATCGCGTGTTTGTACACCATCTGGCTGACTGTGTTCTTCAACAAAACGACGAATTGGTCGAATGCATCGATCTGCCCCTGCAGTTTGATGCCGTTGACCAGATAAATCGAGACCGGAACCTTCTCTTTGCGCAGCGCGTTCAGGAACGGGTCCTGCAGTGATTGTCCCTTAGCCATCGCCGAGCTCCTTCTTTTTGTGAGTTTCGGGCTAGCGATGGTATCACAATGCCACGCGCGCCCACTGCTCGCCGGCGTGCAACCAGCCGGGTTCCGTAGGGTCCAGCCACTGCAGGTCGGGCTCCTTGCGCAACCAGGTGAGCTGGCGCTTCGCAAGCTGCCGTGTCGCGTGGATCGCGGTGCGAACCGCCTCGTCGAGGTCGCACGCACCCTCGAGGTGGCGCCATACCTGCCGATAGCCAACCGTGCGTATGGCAGGCAGGTCCGGGTCGAGGTCACCGCGTGCACGCAGACGGCGCACCTCGTCAACGAAGCCCGCTTCCAGCATCGTGTTGAAGCGCTGCTCGATGCGGCGGTGCAGCTCCGCGCGGTCGGCAGGCGCAACCGCAATCTTAAAGAACTTGTGGGAACCAATTTCTTTGTGGGAACCAATCTCTTTGTGGAAACCAATCTCTTTGTGGAAACCAATCTCTTTGTGGGAGCGAATCTGTGATTCGCGATTCCTATTTTGCAACTCACTAATCGGCTTCCCAGTAATCTCCCAAACCTCCAATGCCCGCTGGATCCGCTGCGGGTCGTTCGGGTGGATGCGCTCGGCGGCCGCAGGGTCGACACGCGCGAGTTCCGCGTGCAACGCCGGCCAACCAGCTACTCGCGCGCGCGCGTCGATGCCGGCGCGCACCGCGGGGTCCGCAGCAGGCAGGTCAGACAGACCGCGGAACAGTGCACGGAAATAAAGCATCGTGCCGCCGACCAGGAGCGGCGTGCGGCCGGCCGCAACGATGTGCGCAATCTCGCGCAGCGCGTCATCACGGAAACGCTGCGCCGAGTAGCGCTCACTCGGGTCGAGTATATCGACGAGCCGGTGCGGCGTCGCCGGCTTCGCGGTGCCGATGTCCATGCCGCGGTACTGGCAGGCCATGTTCGCAAACAATTCGTGCACGCGGTTTTCTACCCGCGTGCTGCGCCCACGCTCAACAAGGTCTCCGGCAAGGTCACGCACGAGTCCTTCAAGATCGCCGTCGGCGAGGGGCATCGGCGCAGCGCGCACCGTGACGGAATCCGGCCCACCCCGCTCAAGCTCCAGCCCGAGCCCGGCGAGCGTCGTCTGCGCGTCCTCGACGGCCGCGGCTTCCGCAGGCGTCACCGGCACGCGCAGCGGCACGAGCAGCGGTTGCGACGCAACGCCACCCTCCGCCCATTCGCGCTTCAGCCGCTCATAGCCGATACGCTCATGCGCCGCGTGCATGTCGACCAAGACCAAGCCCGCATCGTCGGCTGCGAGGATGTACACACCATGCAGTTGCGCGATTGCGTAGCCGAGGGGTGGTACCGGCGATGCATCGTCGAGCGGGGCTGCCGCACGCGCGGTATGTTCGCTTGCAATCGCGGTGCGGTCCTGCACGGCGAAACCGAGTGCAGCTTGCTCCAGTGTGGGAGCGGTGCTCCGCACCGCGATATTGTCAGGTTTGTACGCCGTCGATAGCCCGCTCCCCGCCCGCTGCGCATTGATGATTTGCGCAATCGTGCGATACAGGAAATCGTGCACAAGCCGCGAATCACGGAAACGCACTTCGTGTTTCTGCGGGTGCGCGTTGACATCGACGAGCGCCGGATCCAGCTCGAGGTACAGCACATACGCGGGGTGGCGCCCGTGGAACATTACGTCGTGGAACGCCTGGCGTACTGCGTGGGCGACCAGCCGGTCCCGGATCATGCGGCCGTTGGTGAAGAAGTGCTGCAGGTCCGCCTGGGCACGCGAGTAGGTCGGCTGCGCGATCCAGCCATACAGCTTGAGCCCCGCCGCTTCGTGCTCGACGAACAACGCCTGTTCGACGAAACCGTCGCCGCACAGCGCGGCAATCCGCCGTTCGCGCGCTTCGCGCGTGTCGGCGACTGGCAGCGCGTGCACCAGGCGTCCGTTATGCGTCAGCCGGAACGCGACGCCGAAGCGCGACAGCGCGGCGCGCAGGAACACCGTCTCAAGGTGACCGTACTCCGTCTTCTCGGTACGCAGGAATTTGCGCCGGGCCGGCACATTGAAGAACAAGTCGCGCACCTCGACGGTCGTGCCGCGGCGGTGCGCCGCCGGCGCCGGTTCGCTCCACTCACCGCCGCCGTCACCCTCAATGCGCACCCCCGCCCCGTCAGCAGAAACGCTGCTGGTCAGCGACAGGCGCGCGATCGCCCCAATCGACGCGAGCGCTTCACCACGAAAGCCAAGCGTCGCGACGCGTTCCAGTTCGTCGAGCGACGCGATCTTGCTGGTCGCGTGTGGGGCGACCGCGAGCGCGAGTTCATCGGCGGCGATGCCGCCGCCGTCGTCCCGCACCAGCAGCCGGCGCACGCCACCCTGCTCGGCATCGACCTCAATCGAGGTCGCGCCCGCATCGAGCGCGTTCTCGACCAGTTCTTTCAATACGGATGCGGGGCGTTCGACGACCTCGCCGGCCGCGATCTGGTTGATGAGCTGGGGCGACAGGCGCTGGATGGGCATCCAGCGAGTTTACCAGTCAGGCTGACGGTATGAGCAGCGTATCCCCGACGCGAATACGGTCAGATGCGATGTTGTTGCTGGAGCGCAGTTGCTGGATGCTCACGTTGTAGCGCCGCGCGATGTGCGACAGCGTTTCTCCGCGCGCAATCACGTGCGGCACGCCACCGCGTTGTCCGCCGCCAATGCCGTTGACCGCAACCAGCGTGGTCGGCGGCGCGTGGTCGGTAAAATACGCGCGGATGCCACCCATCACCGCCTGCGCGAGCACCTGTTGGTGGTTCGCATCACGCAGCCGGCCTTCTTCGGTCGGGTTCGAGATGAACGCGGTCTCGACGAGGATCGACGGCACGTCGGGTGCCTTGAGGACGAGGAAATTTGCCGCCTGCACCTCGCGCTTGTGCACACGCCCGACTTGATGCAGTTGTTCCAGGACCGCGGCACCAACGGTTCGACTCGCGCCGATCACGCCGGTCTGCGACAGGTCGAGCAGCACCGACGCGAGCATGTCGTCCTTGTCGTTCAGCCGCACGCCTCCAATCAGGTCGGCAGCGTTCTCGCGCTCGGCGAGCAGCCGCGCGGCCTCGCTGGTCGCGCCGCGTTCGGACAGCGTGTACACCGATGAACCGTGCGCGCGTGGATCTGTGAACGCGTCGGCATGGATCGATACGAACAGGTCGGCGCGCGCCGCGCGTGCACGGTTGATGCGCTCGCTGCGGTCAACGTAGTAGTCACCGGTACGGGTCAGAACAGCTTGCATCCCGTATTCTGCTTCGACCAGCCGTGCGAGGCGGCGCGCGATCTGCAGCGTGACTTCCTTCTCGTGCAGGCCGCTTGGGCCAACTGCACCCGGGTCCTCGCCGCCGTGGCCGGCATCGATTGCGATCACAAGGTCGCGTAGCGCAGTCGGCGCGCTCCGGGTGACCGCTGCCTGACGCACTTGCGCCTGGGCGGGCGCGAGGTCAATCACCAGCCGGTGACCGTAACGGTCATTCGGGCGTAGCAGGAAGCTGCGCGGCTGTGCGGGCCCCGACAGGTCGAGAACGACGCGTACATCAGTTCCGTTACGGACGCCGGTTCGCACGTTGCGGACCAGACCGCCGTTGATGCCGGTCGCCGGCAGGTTGCGCGCAACCGCGTCGGTGATGTCGACGACGATGCGGTCGGGGCCGTCGAGCTTGAATACCGAATGCTCAATGGGCCCACTGACGTCGAACACGATGCGTACGTTATCGGGCGCCTCCCAAACGCGCACGCCTTCGACACGCGCAGACTGACCGACCGCCACCAGCGGCAGCATCAGCAGAATAATTGCGGCCCAACCTCGCACTTGGGTGCCTCTCCCGTTACTTCGCCGTTATAGGTATACACGGGATTACGGATAAATCAAGAATTTCGTTTATTTATCCGTGGCTTGGCAGGACAAGCTATTGCAGACTCACAGGAGAGCAAACACTAGATTATTCATTAATTATCAAGGGCTTGAGCGCAGGCCTCGCCCAGCGGCGAGTGGGCGTGTACGGCCAGACGGCGGCGCTCGCCGTCGTGGCTCAACACAAGGTCGAGGTCCGCAGCGGGCAGCGCGCGTGCCGCGCGCTCCGGCCATTCGACGAGTACCAGCGCATCGCCGACCTCCTCGCGCAGCCCCAGCGCGTCAAGCTCGGCGGCATCGGCCAGCCGGTACAGGTCGAGGTGCAGCACGCGCATGCCGCCGAGCGTATAAGGCTCAACCAGCGTGTAAGTCGGGCTTCGCACCGCACCGGCGTGCCCAAGCGCGTGCAGCAGCCCACGCACCAGCGTCGTCTTGCCGGCGCCAAGTTCACCATGCAGCGCAATAACGCCGGTGCGGCCGGACAACGAGGTGGCCAACGCCGCGCCGGCCGCTTCGGTCGCGGCCGCGTCCTCGAGCACGCGCCCGGCGCTCACCGCCCGTTCACCCCGCGCTGCAGCGCGCGAAACAGATCGCTCGCAACCATACCGCGTGCGCCAAAGCGCTCCGCTGCGGCGTCACCAGCCTCGGCGTGTACTTGCGCGCCGGCGCACGCGGCCGTTGCAGCGTCGAGGCCTTGCGCGCGGAGTGCGGCGATTACGCCGGTCAATAAGTCACCCATGCCGCCGCTCGCCATGCCAGGGTTGCCGGCGGTGATGATGTATGGCGTCGAGTCGGGGACGCCTACAATCGTCGCCGCGCCTTTCAGCACGACGACACCGCCCGTCCGCTCGACCAGCGCTTCAACCGTGCCAAAACGGTCGGCCATTAGCTCCGGCACGGGCCGGCCCAGCAGGCGCGCCGCCTCACCGGGGTGCGGCGTGAGGATCCAGTCCGTGCGCCGGAACGGACTCGCCGCCAGCAGGTTCAATGCGTCAGCGTCGACCACCACTGGTACTCCGGCACGGAACGCGATGCCGGTCATCGCCTGCGCCCACGCGTCGGTACCGAGACCTGGGCCAAGCGCAATCACCGACGCACGCTCGAGCAAAGGTACGAGTGCGTCGGCGTTGGCGCACTCGTGCACCATCAGTTCCGGCCGTCCGGCACCGATTGCCGCGGCGCTGCCCGGTGCCGCAGCGATGCTGACGAGCCCCGCGCCGCAACGCAGCGCGGCTTCACCGGCGAGCCGCGCCGCACCGCTCATCCCGGAACGCCCGCCGATCACCAGCACGTGCCCGCAACGGCCCTTATGCGCGTCGGTCGCACGCGGGCCGAGTGCGCGAGCGGCGAAACCGGTTTCCACCAACGTCGCAACCGGCGTGCAGCCGTCGAACGCACCGGCCGGCACGCCCAAGTCGGCGACAATAACGCGTCCGCAGCAACGCGGGCCGTCCGCGGTGAACAGGCCGCGCTTCGCCGCAAGGAAAGTAATCGTCGCATCGGCGCACACGACTGCACCCGGTGCGGTGCCGTCGTCCGCGTGCAACCCCGAGGGGATGTCGAGCGCAAGCACCGGCGCGCGGTGTGCATTCATCGCCTCGATGCAGCTGGCAGTTGCACCGTCCGGCGCGCGGTTCAAGCCGATGCCGAACAGCGCATCAACAATCACGTCGACATCACCAAGTACTTGTGGGAGCGGCCCTCTGGCCGCGATTGAGTCAGCCGCAACAAGTGTTACGGAAAAACCGGCCATCGCGGCCAACCTCGCAACAACGCGGCCGTCGCCACCGTTGTTGCCGGGCCCCGCGAGCACGGTGACGCTGCGCGCGTCCGGCCAGCGCGCGCGCAACAGCGCGAACGCTGCGTCGCCGGCGCGCTCCATGAGGTCGGTGCCGGCGAGCCCATACCGTTCGGCGGCACGCGCCTCGACCGCCCGGATGTCGGCGGCCCGGTACGCGGCTTGGGACAGTGCAGTCATGTGCGGCATTATAGGTTGGTGAACGAACTCGCCGCACAGATCCGCGCATGGGGCCTTGAACTGGGCTTCCAGAAGGTCGGCATTACCGACATCGATCTTGCGGCCGACGAAGCGCGGCTCGGTGAATGGCTCGCGGCCGAGCGCCACGGTGACATGGGCTACATGGCGCGTCATGGCACGCGCCGTTCGCGCCCGGATGAACTGGTGCCCGGTACGCGCCGCGTGATCGTCGCGCGCCTCGACTACTTCCCCGAGGACCCGGAACGCACCTGGGCAGCGCTGCGCGCACCGGAACGCGCGTTCGTGTCGCGCTACGCGCTCGGCCGTGATTACCACAAGGTGCTGCGGCGCCGGCTGCAGCAACTCGCCGACCGCATCGAAGCTGCAGCAGGCTCGTTTGGCTACCGCGTGTTTGTCGATTCGGCGCCGGTGCTCGAGAAACCGCTCGCGCGAAAGGCAGGCCTTGGCTGGGTCGGCAAGCACACGAACCTGCTCAGCCGCGAAGCGGGGTCTTGGTTTTTCCTCGGCGTTTTGTACACCGACCTCGACCTGCCACTCGACGAACCCGTGAGCGACCACTGCGGGAGCTGCACCGCGTGCATCGACGCGTGCCCGACCGGTGCGATCGACGCACCGTACCAACTCGACGCACGGCGTTGCATCTCGTACCTGACGATTGAGAACCACGGGCCGATACCGGAGGAATTCCGCGCAGCGATGGGCAACCGCATCTACGGTTGCGACGACTGCCAGCTCGTGTGCCCGTGGAACCGCTACGCGACGCGCACCTCGGAACCCGACTTCGCACCGCGGCACGGCTTGGACACTGCAACGCTGACGGAGTTGTTTGCGTGGGATGCCGGAGAGTTCGCGCGCTATACCGAAGGGAGCGCGATCCGCCGCATCGGGCACGAGCGCTGGCTCAGGAACATCGCGGTTGCGCTCGGGAACGCGCCGTCGAGTCCTGCGGTCACCGCGGCGCTTGAATCACGGAAGGCTGATGCGTCTGCGCTGGTGCGCGAACACGTCGCGTGGGCGCTGGCGCGGCATATTTAAGTCAGCGGCGCCTGCCGGCGCGGTCATCCTGTTGAACTTGTGGGAGCGGATCTGTAATCCGCGACTTCGGGATGGCCGCCTGCCGGCGGCGCGTTCTATCGAATCTCTGCCATCGCGGTGCGGAGCACCGCTGTTGTTCTCGTCGGCGACGCCTGCCGGCGCGCCTCCACGCTCATCAAAAATGCGATTTTTGATTCGCTTCGCCGCTGCACGGCGGGCGTGACATTCCAACGCCGCCTGCCGGCGGCGCGTTCTATCGAATCTCTGCCATCGCGGTGCGGAGCACCGCTCCTACATTCGGCACCTGACCCTCGAGCATCGCGGCCAGAGGGCCGCTCCTACATTCGGAGTCATGCCGAGCACTCTGGAGAAATGTGGGAGCGGCCCTCTGGCCGCGATGGCACAACCTGTCCAAGGAATCGCGCCAGAAGCGAACGGCGCAAGCGCGAAGCGACTTATGGGTTTCAGCCGGCTCTGTAAAAGCCGGTGAACCCATAGGAGCGAGCGGTGCGGTGGGCGCGGTGCCACTTGAGACCTCTGCCATCGCGGTGCGGAGCACCGCTCCTACTTCAGCAGGTAGTCGACCAGCCCCGCGGTCGCCGGGTCGTGTTCGGCGCGCTCACCGCCGGTGAGCTCCGTGAGCAGCGGTTTGCCGAGCTGCTTGCCGAGCTCAACGCCCCACTGGTCGAACGCGTTCAAGTTCCAGATCACCGACTGCACGAACACCTGGTGCTCGTACAGCGCAATCAGCCGGCCAAGGTTGCGCGGGTCGAGCCGGTCGAAGACCAGCACCGACGACGCGCGCCCACCCGCACAACTGCGGTACGCGTCCGGGTTCTGGCTGCCGACCAGCAGCGCCTCCGCCTGCGCGACCAGGTTTGCGAGCACTACCGGGTGGTGCTGCGGGTCACCCTCAATCGCTTCGCGGTAACCGATGAAGTCGACGCCAATCGTGTCGGAGCCTTGATGCAACAGCTGGTAGAACGCGTGCTGGCCGCTGGTGCCCTGCATGCCCCAGACGACGGGTGCCGCCTTGTAGTCTATGTGCGCGTTGTCCCGGTCGACACATTTGCCGAGGCTCTCCATCACCAGCTGCTGCAGGTACGTGGGCAGCAGCCACAGCGCCTCAGCGTACGGCAGGATCGCGTGACTCGTCGCGCCACAGAAGTTGCGGTTCCAGATACCGACCAGCGCCATCAGCACCGGAATATTTTCCGCCAGCGGCGCATCGCGGAAATGCACGTCGATGTCGCGGGCGCCGGCGAGCAGCTCGTCGAAATGTTTCCGGCCCAGCGCGACCATTGCGGGCAGGCCGACCGCGCTCCATAGCGAGAACCGGCCACCGACCCACTCCCACAGCCGGAACACGTGCTCGCGCGGGATACCGAACGCCTCGGCACGGTCCGGCGCCGCGGTCGCCGCGGCGAAGTGCTTCGCAAACTGCCCTTCCCCCAACGCAGACTCAAGCCACGCCCTCGCGGTGCGCGCGTTCAACAGGGTTTCCTGCGTCGTAAAGGTCTTCGACGCGGCGATGAACAGCGTCGCCTCCGGGCGGCAATGCGCGAGCGTGCGTGCGAGGTCCGCGCCGTCGGCGTTCGACACAAAGTGCACGCGCGTCGCGTGGTCGCTGAACGCAGCGAGTGCATCGCACGCGAGCGCCGGCCCGAGGTGCGAGCCGCCGATGCCGAGCTCCACCACATCGGTGAAACGCGCGCCCGTTGAACCCCGCAACGCGCCAGTTCGGATTGCCTCTGCAAATGCGTACGCGCGCATGCGCTCGGCGATCACGTCCTCGGTCACCGACACACCGCCGACTTCCCAGCGGTCGCCGGGCTGCGTGCGCAGCGCCATGTGCAAGGCGGCGCGCTTCTCGGTGACGTTTACCGGGTCGCCGCCGTACAGCCGGCCGCGCCATGTGGGCAGATTCTGCTGCTCGGCGAGCGCGAGCAGGTCCGCCAGCACCTCGGAGTCTATGTTTTGCCGCGAGTAGTCGTAGAGGATGCCATCGGCGCGGACCGAGAACTTGCTGAAGCGGTCGGGTTCATCGACGACGAGGCCCGGCAGGCCGCTGCCGCCGATGCGTTCCTTGTGCGCTGACAGCTTCTTCCAGGCCGGAAGCGCGGTCGGTGCGCTCATGCGGTACTCAGGCGACCTGGACCGGGATGGTATTGCGGGTGTGCGTGACGTTGTTGTGCTCGTCCAAATACACGAGCTTCGGCTTGAAGTTAGCAGCCTCGGCTGCGTTCAACTGTGCGTAAGCGCAGATAATGACGCGGTCGCCCGGGCTGGCCCTGTGCGCAGCAGCACCGTTCACCGAGATGATGCCGGACCCTTCCTCCGCGCGGATCGCGTAGGTGGTGAAGCGCTCGCCGTTGGTGATGTTGTAGATCTGAATCTGCTCGTAGGCGAGGATGCCGGCGGCGTCGAGCAAGCGGCCGTCGATCGCGCAGGAGCCCTCGTAATCGAGCTCGGCGTGGGTCACCGTGGCGCGGTGGAGCTTGCATTTCAGCAGGGTCAGGTTCATGACGCGCATTTTAACGGACAATGTCGGACCCGGACAACGGCCACCGGGGTGAAGACCTTAGGGCTTCGGTCGCGTCGGGATGCCCGTGAGCAGGCCGGTGTAGCCGCGCAGCGGCTCGTCCGAGACTGCGATGCCGTCGGACTGGATTTCGTACCGCCGAATCTCCTTGCTGTGGTGGCCACCGCGCATTTTCACGATGAACATCACCTTCCCGATCTCGCCGTCGAATTCGACGTAACGCAGCCGGATGATGTCGTCGCTCAGGAACGAAACGGTGTAACCGCTGAATTCAATCTGGGTGAAGCGTTCCGTGACCTCAACGGTCGTCACGATGGTGACGCCTGCCGAGGTCAGCGCACCGATCATCCGGTAAAGTGCCTCTCGGAAGTCGGTGCGGAAACCCGGCGCGAGCGCCATCTCGAACCCGGCCAGCGAGTCGATGACGACCCGTGTCGCCCCGGTGCGTTGCACCGCGTCGAGCAGCTCGTACACCGTTTCGTCCACGGACAGGTCGAGCGGTCGCAGGTAGATGATTTCCAACTTGCCCGCGTCGACCCCCCCGGTGAGGTCCAGGCCGAACCCGTCCGCCCGCTTCGCATAATCATCCGGCCGCTCCTCGAAGACCGCTATGATGCCGGCTTCGCCGTTGCGCAGGCCCGCTTCGATGAAGTGCGTGGCGATCAGGGACTTTCCGCAGCCGGTCGGGCCGGCAATCAAAAGGCTGTCGCCCGCTGGAATCCCGCCGCCGAGCATTACATCCAGCTCCGGGATGCCGCTCGACAAGGGTGGCGCGTCGCGCGCAGCCTCGTCCCGCCCTAGGAGCCCGAGGTTGCGCGGGAAGGTCTGCACGCCACCATCGTTGATGCGGAAAGTGTGCATGCCCGGCACTGTTTCCACGCCGCGCATCTTCACCACCTGCAGCTTCCGGACAATCGAATTGCTCTCCTGCTGCTGGAACAACCAGAGCAACCCGTCTGCGACCGTGAAGATGGGGTTGTCGCGGCGCTCGGTATCGTCGTACTCGGCGACGAGGAAGGTCGTTGCTTCCCAGGTCGTCAACTGCAGCGCGAGTTTTTGCACGAATTCCTGCAGAGTGAGGTCGTCCACCTCCGAGGTCGCCAGCTTACGGGTCAAGGTGCGGAACGAATCGACGATGACGATGCCCGGGTTAATCGCCTCGACCTCGCGGATGATTTCGTCCATGACCGTATCAAGCGATGCGGAGAGGACCTTCTCGCTCAGGTTGATGAAGAAGATTGACTCATTGACCTTCCTGCCGTCGAAAAAGCTGAACTGCTGCTGGTAGCGCAGCATCTTGATCGCAGGCTCGCCGAGGATCGTGAAATAGACTGCCGGTTTCTCGGGCGTGGCATTCGCGAACATCACCTGGTGCGCAATCGTGGTCTTGCCGGAGCCGGGGCCACCACCGAGGATATTGAACGAGTATTCCGGGAGACCGCCGCCGAGGATCTCATCGAGACCCGGTACGCCGGTCGGAATTTTGCGAATTTCGACAGTCATTCTGCCTTCACCTCTGGCCAGACCTGACAGACAATCCGGACGGTTACTACATCACCAATCAATTTCATCAACAAGCCCAGGAACGCAGCGACAAGAATAACCGCATCTTTTCTGACCGTGTCCGGATTCAGGAATTCCGCGGCCGGATGCTCCGGGTCAAATATGAGCTTCCCGTCACTTTCGAAACGGAGCGCGCCGAGCGTCTTCCCCCGCACCCGCGCAATCGCCAGCGCGCGGGACAGCAACGCACGATAGCTGAGTGAGCCGGCGAGGCGAGATATCGAGGGGTGCATCTTGTCACAGATGTGCAGGATGAGGTCGGCGTCGTGTAACGAAGCAGCCACGCGCGTCCCCTCATCTTCAACGATGCGGAGTGCGAGGCGGTCAACATGACCCGGGTCCACCTAATGTAATCCAGCGTACATATTAAGGATTCTACCCCCCCCCATTACCGCGTAAAAGGGGGTATTCACCTGAGAAGAGTGTCACACCCGCAGGTTGTCAATCAAGCGTGCCTTGCCGAGCCGCGCGGCGGTGAGGACGACCAGCGGTTCCCCTGCCCGCGGCGCCGAAAGGTCGTTGGCGTTGCGCAGTTCCAGATACTCGGGCTGCAGGCCGGCGCTAGCGAGTGCATCGGCGCCCTTGGCGCTGAGCGCGGCCCAATCGATGTCGCCGGCACGGATTGCCTCCGCAACCGCGGTCAGCGCACTGTAGATTGCCGGCGCACGCGCACGCTCGTCGGCGGTCAGGTACTGGTTGCGCGAACTCAGCGCGAGGCCGCTCGGCTCACGCACCGTCGGCACGCCGAGGATTGCGACCGGTAACGAATACGCATTGACCAACCAACGGATGACAAGAAGCTGCTGGAAGTCTTTCTCGCCGAACGCAGCGACATTGGGGTGCACCACGTCGAACAGCAACTTGACCACAGTCGCGACGCCGTTGAAATGCCCGGACCGCGATGCGCCCTCCAATATGTCCGCGAGATGCGGCGGTACGGTGACCTGCTCGATTGCTTCCGCGCCGTCCGGGTATATGTCCTGCACCGCCGGCGCAAACACCACATCGACGCCGGCGTCCGCGAACGCCGCGCAATCCTCATCGAAAGTTCGGGGGTAGGTCTTGTAGTCCTCGCTCGGCCCGAACTGCAGCGGATTGACGAAGATGCTGGCGACGATGAAATCGGCTTGCTTGCGCACAGCCTCGACCAGCGCCAGGTGGCCGCGGTGCAGGTTACCCATTGTTGGCACAAGGCCGGTACGGCCGCGCGCATCGGCGAGAGCCGCCGCGAGTTCGGCACGCGTGCGGACGACGCGCATCGCTCAGTCGCCGACGCTTTGCTCGGCGCCAGGGAAGCTGCCGTCACGTACCGCCGCAACGTACGCGCGCGCCGCGTCGGCCATGCTGTCGCGCCCGGTTAGGAAATTGCGCGAGAACTTCGGCTTGCGGCCCGGGGTCAAGTCGAACATGTCGTAAGTGACGAGGATCTGGCCGTCGACCGCCGGGCCTGCACCGATACCAATCACGGGTACGCCGGCCGCTTTCGCGATGTCGCCCGCAAGTGAGTCCGGCACGCATTCGAGCAGGATCATGTCGGCGCCCGCTGCTTCGAGCGCGCGCGCGTCGCTGCGCATGCGTTGAGCGGCCGCGTCGTCCTTCCCTTGCACCTTGTAGCCGCCGAGCTTGTGCACGAGTTGCGGTTGCAGGCCGATGTGCGCACAGACCGGGATGCCGCGCTCGGTCAGGTACGCGACGACTTCCGCCTGCTGCACGCCGCCCTCGAGCTTCACCATCTTCGCGCCGCCTTCCTGCATCAGGCGCGTTGCGCTGGCGAGCGCGTGCGTGGGCGTCGAGTAGCTCATGAACGGCATGTCGACGACGAGGAACGCGCGCGAAATGCCGCGTTCGACCGCCTGCGAGTGGTAGACCATGTCGTCGAGCGTGACCGGCACCGTCGTGTCGCGGCCCTGCACGACCATGCCCAACGAATCACCGACCAGCAGCAAGTCGACGCCGGCGCCGTCAAGCAGCGCAGCGAAGCTCGCGTCGTACGCGGTCAGGCAGGCAATCTTCTCGCCCGCCGCCTTCATCTTCGCGAAGGTGGTCAGCGAGACGCTCTTCACGCTCGATGCCGACTTTTCAGGCTTGGTGTACATAGGGTAAGGGTACCTCAACCAGCCAGCCGGCCCGGGTTGAAGAAGTGCCGGCCTGATTTCACGTTGCAGATCTCGGCGAATAGCAGCTCGAAGTCGCGGTCGTCGTCAATCGGGTTGATGTCGGCGGTGTTGACGATTAAGAGCGGCGAGCGGTTCCAGTCGTAGAAGAAACGCATGTACGCGTCGGACAGCTTCTCGATGTACGCCCTTTCGATGCCCTGCTCATAGTGGATGCCGCGGCGTGCAACGCGCGCCATCAGCGTATCGACCGGCGCCTGCAGGTATACGACGAGGTCCGGCTCCGGTGCGTCGAGCGACATCTTGTCCCAGACCTGCTCGTACAGCTTGAACTCATCCGCGTCGAGCGTCAGTTGCGCGAACAGCCGATCTTTGTCGAGCAGGAAGTCGGCGACGCGCACGGGCTGGAAGATGTCGGCCTGGCGCAGCGCCTGGATCTGCTGCGCGCGCTGGAACAAGAAGAAGAGCTGGGTCGGCAGCGCAGCGGCCCGCGGGTCCTGGTAGAAGCGCTCGAGGAACGGGTTTTCGTCCGGACCCTCAAGCAGCAGCTCGGTGCCGAAACGCGCAGCGAGGCGCTCGGCAAGGCTCGTCTTGCCGACGCCGATTGGTCCTTCGACCACCACGAATCCTGGCTGCTGCTCGCGCATGGCGGGGTTCTCAGTCCTCGATTGCGGTCAGACCGCCGGGGTCAACCTGGCTCAACAATGTATGGAGCGGCCCTGCGCCGGGGATGGCGAGACCCGGGGCCAGTTCGGCGAGAGGATACAGGACGAACGCGCGTGCGGTCAGCCCCGGATGCGGGACCGTCAGGCCCGGCTCATCAATCTGGCGCTCACCATATAAGAGCAGGTCGAGGTCCAGCGTCCGGGGCCCCCAGCGGGCGCCATCGCGGGACCGGCCGTGCGTGCGCTCAATGCCGAGTAGCGCATCGAGTAGCTCGCGGGGTTCGAGCTGCGTCTCAAGGCGTGCCACCGCGTTCACGAACGCGGGCTGGTCGACCGGCCCAAGCGGCGCGCTGCTGTATAACGAAGAGTGACCGGTGCAGCGCGTTTGGGGGAGTTCGGAGAGTTCCGCCAGCGCCCGCAGAACGTGCACGCGGGGCTCATCAAGGTTGCTGCCGAGCGCGACGAACGCAACGCGCGGATCCAAGTTCAACCCGGCGCCTCGGTGCCGGCGCCATCACCGTCGCCAGCCGGCTTGCGGCGCCTGCGGCGCCGCCGCTTGCGCTTCGGCGCACCGCCATCTGCATCGGCCGGCGCCGATTCAATCAATATTTCCTGGCCGGGCCCATCGGTCTCTTGCAACTCGGTCCACCAGTCGGCGAGCGCCTGCTCGACTTCACCGGCGGCCGCGCGCAGCACCAAGAAGTCGTACGCGGCGCGGAAGCGCGGATGCGCGAGCAGGCGGAGTGGCCGCTTGCCGCGCCGCATCGCGAACCGGGCCTGCAACATGAAGATGTCGCGCATCGGCAAGCTGAAGCGCTTCGGAATCGAGACGCGCGACAATTGCCGGGACAGCACTTCGTCGGTCGCCTGTTGCAACGCAACCAGCTCCGGCAACGCCTCCGCGGTCAGTTGCTGCGCACGTACGCGGACTGGTTCCCAGAGCAGCGCGGCAAACAGGAACGCCGGCGTGACCGGCTTGCCCTCGGCGACACGCTGGTCGGTGCCCTCGAGGGCTCGCAACAACAGCGTGCGCGGGAAATGGTTCTCCTCAACCGCAAGGCTCTGCTCGGTGTCCGGAAACAGGATTTCGAACAGGCGCAGGTGACGCAGGTGCTCGTAGGCCTGCACCGCGAAGCCACCGAGGAACAGTTTCAGCGTCTCCTCGAACAGGCGCGCCGGCGGGATGTCGGCGAGCAGGTGGCGCAGTTCGGCGATTGGGCCCTCGGTATCCGGGTGCAGGCGGAATCCGAGCTTCGCGGCAAAGCGCGCGGCGCGCAGCATGCGCACTGGGTCCTCGCGGTAGCGCCGCCCCGGGTCGCCAATCAGTTGCAGCGTACCGGCACGCAGGTGTTCGATGCCACCGACAAAGTCGTGGACGGTGAAGTCGGCAATGTCGTAGAACAGCGCGTTAACCGTGAAGTCGCGCCGGACCGCGTCCTCCTCGATCGTGCCCCAGGTGTTATCGCGGAGGATGCGCCCGGCGTCGTCGCCGTTCGCATCGTCCGCGTCGGTCGCGCTCCCGCGGAAGGTTGCGACCTCGACAATCTCGTTGCCAAAGCGGACGTGTGCGAGCCGGAAACGGCGCCCTATCAGCCGGCAGTTCCGGAACAGCGCCCGGACTTCGTCCGGGCTGGCATCGGTCGCAACGTCGAAATCCTTGGGCTCGCGACCCAGCATCAGGTCACGGACGCCGCCGCCGACCAGGCACGCGCGATAATTGGCGTTGTGGAGACGGTAGAGAACTTTCAGCGCGCCGGGGGAGATGCTGGACCGGGATATCGGGTGTTCGGCGCGCGGAATGATTGTAGGGGTGAGGTTGTCGGGTGCCACGGCGCGCGTATAATACCACGGCTTCGCCGCTCCCTTCGTCTAGTGGCCCAGGACACTGCCCTCTCAAGGCGGGAACAGGGGTTCGAGTCCCCTAGGGAGCGCCATCATCTGATGCGAGCATTCCGCGCCATACTCGTAACACTCGCCGCGCTCTGCGCGGCGCTGCCTTTGCATGCCGTTCCGGTTTACCCGGTCGAGGTCGTGCAGCGTCATCCGCACGACCGCGCCGCGTTCACGCAGGGGCTCGTTTGGCATGACAGCCGGCTTTATGAAAGCACCGGGTTGTACGGCAGATCGACGCTGCGCGAAGTAGAGCTGCACAGCGGCCGCGTGCTGCGCTCGGCTCCGCTCGACCGCCGCGAGTTCGGCGAGGACGTAACCGTATTCGGCGGCGTGCTGTACCAACTCACCTGGCTGAACGCCCGCGGCTACAGCTACAACCCCGACACGCTCGCCCGCACCGGCCGCTTTCGGTACCCGGGCGAAGGCTGGGGCCTCACGCACGACGGCTGCCTGCTGATCACCAGCAACGGTAGTTCTGTGCTGCGCTTCCTCGACCCCGCAACCAAAAGCGTGGTGCGCACGGTCGAGGTCACGCTCGACGGCCGTCCGCTCGACCTGCTTAACGCGCTGCAATACATCGACGGCAAGGTGTACGCGAATGTGTGGCAGACAACGCGTATCGCGGAGATCGACCCCGACAGCGGCGAGGTGACCGCGTTAATCGAGCTCGCGCCGCTGCTCGAACAACTCGGCTTCGAACCGGACCTCGCGGTCGAATCACCGAACGGCATCGCGTTCGACCCGGACGGGCGCCGCTTGTTCGTCACCGGCAAACTGTGGCCGTGGCTGTTCGAAGTGAAGGTCGAACGCGACGGGGCCCGCTGGCCGTGACGCCTGCCGGCCTTTTGCGCCGACTCGGCGTGATGCTGTACGACGCGTTGCTGCTGCTCGCCCTGCTGATGGTCGCGACCTTCGCGCTGCTGCCATTTACTGGCGGCGAAGCCGTGCGCAACCAATTGTTCATGCAGTTGTGGGTCCTCGCAGTCGCGTTCGCGTTCTTCGGCTGGTTCTGGACGCACGGCGGGCAAACGCTGGGTATGAAGGCCTGGCGCGTACGGGTCGAACGCCGCGACGGCGCGCCGGTGCGTTGGCGCGACGCACTGAACCGCTTCTTGTTCGCGATCCCTTCGCTCGGGCTCGGCGGCTTCGGCCTATGGTGGATGCTGTTCGACCGTGAGCGGTTAGCGCTGCATGACCGCCTCAGCGGTACAAAGCTAGTGGTTGTCCCGAAGGCCTGAATCGCGGCCAGAGGGCCGCTGCCACATCCGGAGTCACACCAAGCGCTCTGGAGCAATGTAGGAGCGGTGCTCCGCACCGCGATTCAATCAGCGTAGCGCGCGGCTATTTCCGCGAGCCCCGCCTGAATCTCCCGCTCGGGTAACCAGCGCCCATTCACCATGACGCCAGCGCGGCGCTGCACATTCGCAACATTGACCAGCGGGTTCGCATCGAGCAGCAGCAGGTCGGCGCGCTTGCCGACCGCGACCGTGCCGAAAGCATCTTCCTCACCGATGAAGCGCGCGACGTTACGCGTCCCGGATGCCAGCACCTCGAACGGCGTGAGCCCCGCTTCGACCAGCATGCGCAGCTCGTGGTGGATCGCGAAACCCGGCACGTTAAAAATCTGCGGCGCATCGGAACCAAGCAGGAAGCCGACGCCCGCTTCGTGCAGCGCGCGCATCAGTTCGGCGCGTACTTCGACGAAACGCCGCACCAGCTGCGCATCGTAATTCGAGTTTGCCTGGACGTTGCCCTTCACCTCCACCCATCGTGCGCGCATCTCGGGCGGCACGAAACGCATCTCTGGACGCGCGGCGAGCGCATCAGCGCCAGGCTCCGACAACAGAACATGCTGGATCAGGCTCTCAGTCGGCACGACCCAAACACCGGACTCGCGCGTCGCGCGCACCACTGCCGAAATCTTCCCAGTGTCGATGTGCCCGGCCAGGTTCCAGCCGAAGAAATTCGCCGGCGCGTTCGCGAGCGGAGAACCGTCGCGCAACAGCGGCGTCATGAATTCATCGAGGTGGTCGATCGTCGCCTGCCGTGCCTCAAGCGCGCGGAAGAGCCCGACCGCCGACGGTACATGGCCGCCGAAAGCGATGCCGTGCTCGTGCGCGGCCGCGACGACCGCGTCGTAGCGTGCGCGGTCGAGCCCCGGGTGGATTTTCAGGAAGTCGTAACCCGCTTCAGCATGCGCGGCGACCAAGCGCCGGCCGTCGTCCGGTGACGCGACCGAGTTGCCGTTCAGTGACGGACCGGAAGTGTAGATGCGCGGCGACAGCAGGTCGCCACGCTCCGCGCGCTCACGCAATTCAAGGTGGTGCGGCGCGCCCAGCATGCTACGCGCGAAAGTGATGCCGTTGGCCACGTACAGAAACAGCACATCCTGCGTCCACTGCTCAGAATCCGGCTGCGGCGGCACGTGCGCGTGCATCTCCGCGAGCCCGGGCATCAAATAACGGCCGCGGCCGTCGATCGTCGTCGCGTCGCGCGGGACCCTGGCGCTCCGGGCGGGCCCTATCGACTCGATGCGCCCCGCGCGCACGATTACCGTCTGCGCAGGGACCGCGCGGTCGGAATCCATCGGGATGACCGTGACATTGGTAATCGCAAATGCGGACTGCGATGGCTCTGCGAATGCGGGCGCCGTGATAAGCGCGGCGGCAAGTATCAACAACAGGCTTCGATTCATACCGTTATGTTAAGTGCCTACGTGGGAAAAGTGGCGCTCCATTTTTCCCAAAATGGAGAATCAAGTAGGGCTTTTCCATCCAAGCAACGGGGCATATTACCGATTGCGGCACACCCGTACGCACGCGACCCTCGAATTGCCTGCTTTTCGAGACACCTGCAACCGGGAGGCCAGTTTGAAGAAGTCCGTCCTCGTGCTCGGGGACCACCAACAGACGATTGCCGTCGTCCGGTCGCTCGCGGCATCCGGATGGCGTGTCATCGTCGGCTGCCACGGTCGGCGCCCATTCGCGTCGCTGTCGCGACATGCGTGCGGCACCTGGTCGCATCCCGAGCCCGACAGCGCCGCGTTCGCCAGCGCGCTGCACGCGTTCCTCGCCGAGCACCCGGAGGTCCGCTGCATCTTCCCCGTCGGCGAGGACGAGATTCAGGCGCTTGTGGCTTGCGAAGGGCTGCCTGCGTATGTGCAGCGCGCGATGCCGAGCGCCGATGCGGTGCATGCATGCCTCGACAAGCCACGAAGTTTCCGTATCGCGCAAGAACTCGGCATCCCGCAGGTATCGACCGTGGTCGTAACGACGCACCGCGAGCTCCTCGATGCCGCCTCGCAGATCGGCCTGCCACTTGCAATCAAATGCCCGGACTCGAGCCGGCTCATCAACGGCCGCAAGGCGGCGGCGTGTATAAGCGATGCGCAACTTTCCGCGTTCGCCGGCGCGCGCTACCCGCTGATCGTACAACGCTGGTTCTGCGGTACACGCCACAACTGCCAATTCATCGCGCGGGACGGCGAGCTGGTCGCCTACTTTCAACAGGCTGTGGTGCGTACCGATGAGGCGGACGGCACCGGGTTTGGTATCGAGGGTGTTTCGGTAGAGCCGTCGGCCGAACTTGCCGGTTACTGCCGTGCGCTGTGCCGCCGGCTCAACTACCACGGCGCCGGCTGCGCGCAGTTCCTCGTCGACGACGACGGCGACTGCGTGTTCCTCGAACTCAACCCGCGGCTCGACGCAACCTGCGAACTCGCACTGCGCTGCGGCATCGACCTGCCGCGGCTCGCGGTCGACCCGGCTCTGGCTACCTTGAGTGCATACCCGATTGGTCGGCGCTTCCACTGGTTGCTCGGCGACCTGCGCAGCCTCGGACATCGAATCAAGTCTGCGGACCTGGGTCGCCACGCACTGTCTGCCTATATCAGGCAACTGGGTGCCGCACACTGGCGGGCGCATCATCGTTTGACCTGGCATTGGCTGGACCCCTTACCCACTCTTTATCTATACGGCCACGCAGTCATAGTCGGCGGGCGCAGTTATGTGCACGCCGCAGGAGTGGCAGCCAGGCACCACGGATGATCAGAACGCTGCTGTACTGCTACGGATTGGTCTTTCTCGTGATGTGCGTACCGGTCGCCGCAAAGCTGCTCTGGGACATCCCACCCGAGGTCATGCTGCGTGACGCTGCCGCGGTGATGGAAGCGCCCGCTTACACGGGCATCATCTCCAACTTCGGCTTTTTCCTTTGGTCCGCGGCCGCAGCTATTTGTCTGTTGAGTGCGGCGATGCAACCGCATGCGCGCGATACCTGTGGGAGGACGGCGCGAAGTTGCTCGGCATCGTCAGCTGGTTGGCGTTCCACGGCCGCTTCGCCTACGCGATGGCAACCGAGCCCACGCTGGGGTCATTCAATCCAGCCGTAAATGACCGTGCTAGGCAATCGCTTCAATGAATTCAGTAACTTGCCTGTTGGGTTACTGGCGCGGAAACGCGTTTCCGTCCCGTTTTCGTTACACCACTGTGCGTTATCGCATGGATGCGACCGCGCGCGAACGGGACAATCTGCGCATGGGTACACACACAGGAAAGTACACGGGCCGAGTCGCACACCAGCGACCGGCTGGGATTTCTGAGGTCCGCGCGCGTCTCACCGGACTGCAACTGAACCCACGCCTCGCGCCATTCGTGCGCGCAGAGATTACTGAAGCGGATAAAGCGATACAACGCGCGGAACAGGAACCGCCGTCGACGCCGGAAGCGCACGAACTGGTCGCCGAAGCACGCCTGAAAGTCGAACGCACGGTTGAGACCGCGCGCTTACGCTACACCTCTGCGCTCAGCGTGAGCCGTCGGCCCGACGGCAGCCACTAGTCCACTTCCGGGCTATCGCCGCATCCGTTCGAGCCACGCAGCAACCGAAGGTCGGCGCCACTGTGCGGTCGCGTAGCCGGCGAGCTTCGCCGGCACCTCATCACCGTGCACCACGAGCCGGTTCAACATTGTCGCAAGGTCGGTATCGGCAATCGACCATGCACCGAACAGGTTGCCGTCAGCAGCCGGCACCAGCGCATCGGCGAAGCGAAGCAGCTTGTCGGCGGCCGCGCGCCCATCGGCACCGAGGGGCGGGAGCCGCTCACCGGCGAACACGCGTTCGGTACTGCGGTCGGCGCGCAACCCGAGCAAGTCGGAGCGCAGCCACGCCTGCACCTGGCGCGCGCGGGCGCGTTCCTGCACGCCGCGCGGCAACAGCGGCGGCGCGTCCGGGAACGCCTCGTCAAGGTATTCGGCGATCGCAGAGGATTCGCTGAGGAAGAAGCCGTCGTGCTCGAGCATGGGAATCCGTGCGGTACCCGATGCATCCACGTACCCCGACTCATGCTGCGCACCAAGATCGATGTCAACCTCGTGCAGCTCGAACGGGACGCCCTTCTCCCGCAACGCGACGAACGCCGACAATGCATACGGGCTGATGAATTTCGTATCGACGGATAAGGCAATCATCAACGCATCCTCGCCAACGCGAACAACGCGGCGGCGCCGAGCGCGAGCGTCGGCAACCACGCGACGAATACCGCATTCAGGTTGAACACCTCGCCGGAGAAACCGAGTACCCGGTTCACCATATAAAAACCGACGCCGATCAGCATGCCGACGAGCAGCCGCTGCCCGGCGCCCGCAGACCGCTGCGAGCCGGAGACGAACGGAACCGCGAGCACGACCATTACGATCACGGAGAACGGCGCGACCAGCTTCGACCAAAACGCGTGCTGGTACCGGCGCGAATCGAGCCCGCTGCGCTTCAGGTACCCGACATAGCGGCTGAGCCCGAATGCGGACAGGCTGCCGGGGTCGACGACAAAGAGGTTCAGAAGGTCCGGAGACAGCTGCGTGTCCCAGTCGCGCGTCAGCCACGCGGTCGTGCGCGTGCGGCCATCGCGCAGGAATTCAGTCTCCTCTACGCGCTCAAGCGCCCAGCTGCCGGGGGGCTGGAACCGCGCGGCGGCCGCCTGGATTGCGCGCTCGAGCTGGCCGTCTTCGCTGAACTCGTAGATGAAAATGCCGTCGACGCGCTGTTCGCTCGAGAGCTGGCGAACATTGACGAACGCGCCGCCATCGCGCGCCCACACGCCCTGCCGTCCTGCAATCGACAACTCACCGTGCAACGCGACCGCGCGCCGACTCTGCGCGTACTGCTCGGCCGGTGGTGCGATGAAGTCACCGAGCAACAGCGTGACCACCGCAAGCAGCAGCGCCCCGGCGGCGGCAGCACGCGCCAGATGCAACAGCGAGATACCGGATGCGCGCATCGCAATCAGCTCGCTGCCGGACGCCAACGCGCCGAGCGCGAGCAACGAACCAATCAGCGCAGCGACCGGGAACATCTCCCACGCAAGCTGCGGCGTCGACAGCGACACAAACACGAGCGCGTCGGTCATCCCATAGTCGGCGGTGCCGATGCGGCCCATCTCGCCGAGGAAATTGAAGAACGCGCCGAGCGCGACGAGCACCAGCAGCACCATCAGCGTCCCGCTGATGACGGTCTTCGCGAGATATTTCTCGAGAATGCTCACCCGGTGGCTCCCGTGTGGGAGCGGTGCTCCGCACCGCGCTTCAACGAATACCGCCACCCGTAATGCTTCACCACCAACCCCGCGGTTAGCAGCAATACCGCCGCGTGCACCCACCAGACGCCGATCCACGGTGACAACTGTCCGCGCTCAATCCACACCTGAGACAACCCGATCAGGTTCGAGTACACGACATACACGAGGATCGCGGCGAACAGCTTGCCGTAGCGCCCCTGGCGCGGCGAGGTCCGGCCGAGCGGAACCGCAAGCAGCACCAACAGGAAACCCATCAGCGGCACCGATATGCGCCACTGCAGTTCAGCTATGTCGCCCAGGTCGTCGGAGCGGAACAGCGCGCCCGTCGGCTGCACGGTACGGCGCGGCACGAGCCCGTCGCCTTCACCCAGCTCGATACGCAAGCCGTGCTCGGAGAATTCAATCGCGCGGTATTCGTTGGAACCCGGTACGCCGCTGTAGTGCCGGCCGTCGTGCAACACTAGGTGGCGCACGCCGGTGACGGGGTCGGTGCGCTGCTCAGCACGCTCTGCGAGCGATACCGTCATCGCTTCCTGGTCACGGTAGTGGATGAACACCCGCGAATCGTCCGTAGCCGATGCCGCAGGCCATCATCGCCGCCATCTCACTGTCCTTGTACAGCCGACCCAGCATGAGCATCACCGCGAGGAACAGGCTGACCGGCACCAGAACCGTCATGTAATGGATAGAGGTCAGGCTCAGCAGCGTGAAGACGACGTCGGCAGGCAGCTGTCCGGCCGCGGCCTCGCCGAGGTAACGGGCGAACCGGCTGGACAGCATGATCAGCAACAGGACGACGGTGACCGCGGCCCAAGTCTGGATCACCTCCTTCAGGAGGTACCGGTCAAGCGTCGTAAGCATCGGCAATCTCTAGTAAACTACGCCGCTCATTCTCCCACGCACCCCGCCAGGATTAAAGGAGCAGTTCATGGAGCTATCCCTCAAGGCCGGCCAGCCGTCGAGCATCAAGACCGGCTGCTTGGTCATCGGCCTTTTCGAAGGCAACAAGCTGACCGCAACGGGCAGCGAAATCGACGCGGCGAGCGGCAACGCGCTGTCGCGCCTCATTAAGCGCGGCGACATCGAAGGCAAGCCGTGCCAGACACTTCTGCTCCAAGGTCTCGACGGGGTGGCCGCCGAGCGCATCCTGCTCGTGGGGCTCGGCAAACAGGACAAGTTCGACCCGCTCGTCTTCCGCAAGGCGATGACCCGCGCTACGCAGGTGCTCGGTGAACTCGGCGCCGCGGACGCGTGCTTCGCGATCGACGACCTGGCCGGCAAGTCGCTTGACCCGTACTGGGCCGCGCGCCACACAGCCGAAGCGGTGAACTTCGCGCTGTACCGCTACGAGACGACGAAAAGTGAGAAAGCGAAGCCGCGCAAACTTAAACGCGTCGGCTTGCTTCAGTGTGGGAGCGGTGCTCCGCGTGGGAGCGGTGCTCCGCACCGCGATTATAACAAGAGCTTCGCTCTAGGCCTGAAACACGGCAACGCCGTTTCCAACGGCATGAACCTGGCGCGCGAGCTCGCGAACCTGCCCGGCAACATCTGCACACCGACCTACCTCGCCAACCAGGCGAAGGCGCTCGCAAAGGCGTATCCGAAACTCAAGGTGAAGATTCTCGAAGAAGCCGACATGAAGCGGCTCGGCATGGGCTCGCTGCTGTCGGTGTCGCGCGGCAGCCGTCAGCCGGCGAAGCTGATCGTGATGGAGTGGATGGGCGGGAAGAAAGGTGACAAGCCACACGCGCTGGTCGGCAAGGGCCTGACCTTCGACACCGGCGGCATTTCGCTGAAGCCCGGCCCCGGCATGGACGAGATGAAGTTCGACATGTGCGGCAGCGCGAGCGTGTTCGGCACGATGCGTGCGGTTGTCGAACTCGGCCTGAAGGTCAACTGTGTCGGCGTGGTTCCGTCGAGCGAGAACATGCCCGACGGTGACGCAAGCAAGCCGGGCGACATCGTCACGACGATGGCGGGCCTGACGGTCGAAGTGCTGAACACCGACGCCGAAGGCCGGCTGATCCTGTGCGACGCGCTGACCTACACCGAGCGGACCTACAAGCCAAAGACCGTAATCGACATCGCAACGCTGACCGGAGCTGTCGTCATCGCGCTCGGCAGCCACGCCACCGGCCTGATGTCCAACGACGACAAGCTCGCCGACAGCCTGTACGCGCTCGGCCAGCAGACCGGTGACCGCGTGTGGCGGTTGCCGCTGTGGGACGACTACAAGGAGCAGTTGAAGTCGAACTTTGCCGACATGGCGAACATCGGCGGGCGCGAGGCCGGCACGATTACCGCAGCGATTTTCCTGTCGCGCTTCACCGAGAAGATGCGTTGGGCCCACCTCGATATCGCCGGCACCGCGTACAAGTCCGGCACTGAGAAAGGCGCGCTCGGCCGGCCGGTGTCGTTGCTCACGCAGTACCTGATCGAGCAGGCATGACCCGGGTCGACTTCTACGTTACCGAAGATGCCGGCGCACGGGCGGCCCCGCTGCTCGCGTGCCGGCTCGCCGAAAAGGCGTGGAAGCTCGGCCACAAGGTCTATGTGCACGCGGCCGACCCGACCGACGCGCAGAAACTCGACGAGTTGATGTGGACCTTCCGCGACGTGAGCTTCGTGCCGCACGCGCTCACGCAGGCAGAAGATGATGCGCCGGTGCGCATCGGACACACGGTGCCGCCGGAAGGCTTCACCGAGCTACTGGTCAACCTCGCACCCGAAGTGCCGGACTTCGCCGAGCGTTTCGCACGCATCGCCGAGATCGTCGGCGGTGACGATGCCGCGAAACAGCAGGCCCGCGCCCGCTACAAGCACTACCGCGACCGTGGACATGAGCCCGAAACCCATCAAGTCTGACAGCGGACAGATTGAGCTACCGGTGCTCGACGAGGTCGTCGACCCGGACAACGAACGCGCACGCCTGATGAAGGCGCTCGACGAGCTCTCCAAGCTCATCGACCGCGTTCCGAAAGCCGGCAATACGCTCAGCGACACCGAACTCGATGCGCTGAGGCAGGATTTGAACGCGAAGCTGATTGAGATGTTCGAAGAGATGGCTGAGCGGATGAAGCACGTGATCCCGAAGATGGTCGAGCGGACGTTGCGCGACCACCTCGACAAGAAGAACGAGAAATGATCGACAAGGTCTACGACCCGCACGAGATAGAACAGCGCTGGTACGAACACTGGGAAAAGAACGGGTACTTCGCACCCCGTGGCGGCGATGCGCCCGCGTATTGCATCATGCTGCCGCCGCCGAACGTCACCGGCAGCCTGCATATGGGGCACGCGTTCCAGGACACGATCATGGACGCGCTGATCCGCTACCACCGGATGCAGGGGCGCAACACGCTGTGGCAGGGGGGCACTGACCACGCCGGCATCGCGACGCAGATGGTCGTGGAGCGCCAGCTGAACGCCGAAGGCAAGACGCGGCACGACCTTGGACGCGACGCGTTCGTCGAGCGCGTATGGCGCTGGAAGGAAGAGTCCGGCGACATGATTCAGAACCAGCTGCGGCACCTGGGCGCGTCGCTCGACTGGGGCCGTGAGCGCTTTACGATGGACGACGGCCTGTCGGCAGCAGTGCGCGAGACCTTTGTCCGGCTGTACGACGACGGCCTTATTTACCGCGGCAAACGGCTGGTCAACTGGGACCCGGTGTTACTGACCGCAATCTCAGACCTCGAGGTCATCAGCGAGGAAGAACAGGGCTACCTGTGGACGCTCTGCTACCCGCTCGCCGACGGCAGTGGCACGGTCGAGGTTGCAACCACGCGTCCCGAAACGATGCTCGGCGACAGCGCGGTTGCGGTACACCCGGAAGACGAGCGTTACCGAGACCTCATCGGCAAAGAGGTCGAGCTGCCGCTGACCGGGCGGCGCGTTCCAATCGTCGCCGACGACTGGGTCGACCCGGAGTTCGGCTCGGGCTGTGTGAAAATCACGCCTGCGCACGACTTCAACGACTACGCGCTCGGTGAACGCCACAAACTCGAAGTCATCAACATCTTCACGCCCGACGCGCACATCAACGACGCAGCGCCCGCAAAATACCGCGGCATGACACGCGAAGATGCGCGCAAGGCCGTGCTCGCCGACCTCGATACCGCCGGCGCGCTAGCCGGTGTGCAGGACCACAAGCTTCAGGTGCCGCGCGGCGACCGTACCGGCGTCGTAATCGAGCCGTACCTGACCGACCAGTGGTATGTGCGCGTCGAGGCGCTGGCGAAACCGGCGCTCGAAGCGGTCGAATCCGGTCGTGTGCGCTTCGTGCCCGACAACTGGAAAAACACTTACTACGAGTGGATGCGCAACATCCAGGACTGGTGCATCAGCCGTCAGCTGTGGTGGGGCCACCGCATCCCGGCGTGGTACGACGATAACGGCAACATCTTCGTCGGCCGCACCGAGGAAGAAGCGCGCCACAGGCACGAAATCGCACCGGATACGAAGCTCCGCCAGGACGACGATGTCCTCGACACCTGGTTCAGCTCGGCGCTATGGCCGTTCTCGACGCTCGGCTGGCCGGACCAGACACCCGAGCTGAAGACTTTCTACCCGACCAGCGTGCTGGTCACCGGATTCGACATCATCTTCTTCTGGGTCGCGCGGATGATGATGTTCGGGCTGAAGCTCAACGGCGAAGTCCCGTTTAACGAGATATACATCCACGGGCTGATCCGCGACGCGGAAGGCCAGAAGATGTCCAAGTCGAAAGGCAATGTGCTCGACCCGCTCGACCTAATCTCCGGCATCTCGCTCGACGAGCTGGTCGCGAAGCGCACCAGCGGGCTGATGCAGCCGCAGATGGCGCAGAAGATTGAGAAGGCCACGCGCAAACAGTACCCGGACGGCATCCCGGCGTACGGCACCGATGCGCTGCGGTTCACGTTCGCGAGCCTCGCGACCACCGGCCGCGACATCCGCTTCGACCTCGGCCGCATCGAAGGCTATCGCAACTTCTGCAACAAGCTCTGGAACGCCGCGCGGTTCGTACTGATGAACACCGATGGACACGACACCGCCGGCCCGAAGGAGTACACGGCAGCCGACCGTTGGATCCGTACGCGGCTGCAGCAGACGATCCGCGACTACCGTAAGGCGATGGACGGCTACCGCCTCGACCTCGCCGCGCAGGCGATCTACGACTTCACCTGGAATGAGTACTGCGACTGGTACCTCGAACTCACAAAACCCTCGCTGAACGAAGATGCCCAATGTGGGAGCGGTGCTCCGCACCGCGATTTGCAACAGAGAGGCACCCGCGCCACCCTGCTCGAAGTCCTCGACACCATCCTCCGCCTCCTTCACCCAATCATGCCGTTCGTCACCGAGGAAATCTGGCAGCGCTCCGTTAAATCCAGCGACACGCTGATGCTCGCGCCGTTCCCAGAAGCCGACGAAGCGCAGGAAGACGCAGAGGCCGTCGCCGCGATCGAGTGGGTGAAGGCATTCATCCTTGGCATCCGCCGCATCCGCGGCGAGATGGACTTGAGCCCATCGAAACCGCTACCCGTATTGTTACAGGACGCCGGTCGGCAGGACGCGCTCTACGCAGTCGAGTTCCAGCCCTGGCTCAAGTTCCTCGCGCGCATCGACACGCTCACGATGCTCGCACCGGCCGACGAAGCGCCGGAATGCGCGGTCGCGCTGCTCGGCAACATGAAGATCCTCGTGCCAATGGCGGGTTTGATCGACAAGCAGGCCGAGCTCGACCGCCTCGCGAAGCAGATTGAAAAGATTGGTAAGGACCTCGGCAAGAGCCAGACGAAACTCGCGAACGATAGCTTCGTGAAGAACGCGCCGCCCGAGGTCGTCGAACAGGAACGCGGCCGCGTCAGCGAGATGGAAGCGGCAATCTCCGAACTCTCGCGCCAGCGCGAAAAAATCTCCGCGCTGTAAGCCTCTTTAGCGACCCATTAGCCGCCGCAACTCTGCCTTCTCGGCGGCAGATGGCGTGTGGTTCAAGTCGAGCAGGACCCCGGCGAGCGTCTTCACCGGATCCGGCACCGAGTCGTCGGCGACCAGCGTGGAGAGCGCCTGCCGGTCCACCGCCGTAACCCGGTGTTCGACATCGCGGATTGCTTCGGCGATTGTCCGTTCATGCTCGGTCGTTGCATCGTCGGCCGCGAGCGCGTCGAGCTGCCGCTTATCCGCATCGCTCGGGAAATGGTTGAGCTCCGCGAGGATGCCCGCCATCGTCCGGACCGCGTCGGTCTGATCGTCGGCCACCACCGGACCGGCGAGTCCGGAAACCATCACGAGTATCGCTGGTATCAGGTATCGCATCGCAACCTCCATCGAGCCGGAAAAACGACAGCTTCACGCTCCTGCCGCCCGCAGGTCAATCAGGTGATTCCCCGCGCGCGTCGAGCGCGAACGGATTGCCGCGCTGTGAACGCCGCCAACAACAGCAGCTGAAGCCACCCTAAGCTACCGCCGCCCCCGGACGCCGGCGGTGCGGTGCCCGAAGACGGCTTCGGCGGGTCGTTCACGCTAGTGACGGCGAACTGCGTGGACTCGGCCGAGTACTCCGGTGCCAGCGTCGCGCGTGCAACAAGCTTGTAGCCACCGCCGACGGCGACGTCGCCCGGAACCACGAGCGCCAGTAACCCGCGCGGCGCAATGCCCGAGTACAACTCGGCGACGGACGCGCCGTTCCGCCACAGCGCGACGTCCACGCGCCCCCCCAGAAGCCCCGCCAGCGACACATGCGCATTCACGGTACCGCCGCGCGGGACGGTTGACTTCATCACCGACACCGCGACGCTGCGTTCGGATATCCACCGCTCCACCTGGTGACGCGACTGGTTGATCGCCTGCGTGTTATCGCTGAGGTCGGCGACCCCGCAGGGTGCGCCGTTACAATCCAGTTCCGGCGACGAGAAGCGCGCGATGCGCGGCGCCGCCTGGTTGACACTCATCACGGTACGCACCGGGACCGTGTTCACATGCCCGTACGCATAAGGCTGGGTGGCAGGGCCGGCGCCCGGCTCGTGGTGGCTTCCGAAGTTGTGACCGAGCTCGTGCGCAAGCACCAGTGAAGCGCAGCTGACCGAGATCACCGAGTAACCGATCGCCGCATCCAGGCACGACCCGGTGCCGTCGCATTGCGGCATGATGTTCGCGTAGCCGCAGTAGCTGCCGGTAGCGCGCTTGGCGAGCGTCACGAAATGCGCGGCGGCTGCGACACGCCAGCGCTCAACCTCGTCGAACACCGCGGCGTCGAAAGCGGATGCGGTCGGCACCATCTCGGACAGCAGCGTGCTCGCCTCGGCCACGTCATTCGCACCGACCCGCCGGTGGCCGGTGAGCTCGAACGCGACCTTGATGCCGCTCTGCTCGAATGCGGAATTGGTGACCGCGATGAGGTTGTCGAGCCACGCGCCCCAGTGCGCGTCGGAACGCTCGGCGCGCGCCTCGTCGGTATAGAGCAGCAGGATCCGGAACACCGACAGATCGGACGACGCAGCACCCGCCTTCTGCCCCGCCGCGAGCGGGCCGCCCGCGCGCGGCTCGACGATCCGGGCGCCGTCGTCGTCGGGCACGAAGGAACGGACCTCGTCGATCGACACCACATTCCACGACTGGCCCGGCACCGGCTCCAACCGGTACTCGCCGTGAGGTGTCATCAAGGTTCCGACGAGACCTGACGCCTCGCCACCGGTCACGGTCAGCAGGTAGCCACCCTGCTCCGCGTGCAGGAGCGACGCGTTCCAGGTGCTGTTGCCATTCGGGTGGACGCGCACACCGTGCACGACCGCCTCGAAGTGGAGTCCGCCGGGCAGTGTGAGCGCAGCCAGCGTGCCCGCCGGCTGCGACAGCACTGCAATATTCACCCTCGCCACGTCGTATTCGAGCGGTTCGAAAATAGGCGGGGCGGAGGCGAGCGCGAATAGCAGGACTCCTGTGAGCACCACTCGACAATAGGCACCGGGCGCTCAGTGCGCAGTCGAGGTTTCACCGGAACCGCGAACACGCGTCCACCTGCACTACGACAACGGCACTTAACGATTCGCCGAACGTACGGCAATATCCCTGAGTTATTGTCGAATCAACCCCTGATGACCTACACGCGCGGGCCGCGCGCACGGACTATTTCACCCTGTGCTCTGGCTGGGTGGAGATGGTCGAGCATAGCGACTAGCATGGCCGCATGAACACCAAAGCCTACGGCGCACACGCCGCCGACCGCCCGCTCGAGCCACTCGCCATCGAACGCCGCGAGCCCGGTCCGCGCGATGTTGAGATTGCAATCGCCTACTGCGGCATCTGCCACTCCGACCTGCACACCGTCCGCGGCGAATGGGCCGGCACGCGCTTCCCGTGCGTGCCCGGACACGAGATCGTCGGCCAGGTGACCGCGGTCGGCAGCGAGGTCACCCGCTACCGGGAAGGCGACACCGTGGGGGTCGGCTGCCTCGTGGACAGCTGCCGGCGCTGCAGTGCGTGCGATGAGGGCCTCGAGCAGTATTGCGAGAACGGGCTCGTCGCGACCTACAACAGTGCGACCGACGACCCACCGGGGCACACGCTCGGCGGATACTCGCAATCAATCGTCGTCGGCCAGGATTTCGTACTAAAAGTCACCCACCCCAAAGAGCAGCTCGCCGCAGTCGCACCGCTGCTCTGCGCCGGCATCACGACTTACTCGCCGCTGCGGCACTGGAAAGTCGGCCCCGGAAAGAAGGTCGGCATTGTCGGCATTGGCGGGCTCGGCCACATGGGCATCAAGATTGCGCACGCGCTGGGCGCCCACACCGTCGGCTTCACCACATCGGAGGCCAAACGCGCGGACGCCGCAGCGCTCGGCGCCGACGAAGTGGTTGTATCGCGGAACAAGCAGGAGATGAAGGCGCACGCGAACAGCTTCGACTTCATCCTGAACACCGTCGCCGCGAGCCACGACCTCGACGCGTACACGCAGCTCCTGAAGCGCGACGGCACGATGACGGTCAACGACGCCTACGAGCGCATGCTGAAGAGCGACGTCAAATACCGCTTCGTGATCGACGGCGCGTCGTACGCGTCAACCTAGACCTCCATCAGGGCGACAGGCGCCTGAGCAGATTGACGATGCACCAGAAGAACAACAGCGGAATCACGACCGCCTGCAACAGGAACAGCACGGTGATGTCGATCACCGAGTCGACGACCGCGTCGGCCTTTACCTTCAGGTCTTCGAGCAGACGCGTCGGGCTCAGGCGCTGACCCCAGCGTTCGAAGAAGCCGGCTTGTGGCTCGGCAGGCGCCGGCTCGACGCGCTGCGGCGTAGCACTGCGGTCTGCACCCGGCGTCGAGATCGTCATGATCTCACCGGAAATCGACTCGACGATGCCGGCGCGGTGCTCGAGCTCGGCCATCGCCGCTTCCTGCCGCTCGGCGAGGAACACCTGGTGCGTGAGGAAGTTGAGGCCGACGATCAGCACGAATGCGAAACGGATCACGGTGGCGACGAGGAACACGCGCCACGGCCAGTACTCCATCAGCTTCTGCTTGTACGGCGGCATCACGATGAACAGCAGTACGACCGCAGCGACGACGCCCGCGTACAGGAGTGAGAACGCTGCGGTGCCGAACAGATAGGTCAGAAGCTTCAGTAGCGCGAGCGACGAGATCGAGAAGAACAGCACGCTCGAGAAGCGGTCGAGCAGGTCGATCAGCGGTCGCAGTACGCGGAACGGCTTGCCGGACACGACCGCTGCGCTAATCTCGATTTCTTCGACGACGCTGAGGCCCGCCATCGCCGCCCGTGTGACCGCGTAGGTAATGGTGCCCTTCATCAGGAGTTCGTTGGTAACCTTCTCGCCTTCGCGGTCGAGGCCACCCCAGAACGAGACGCCGAGCAGCACCGCGGCGGCGATCACGACCGCGAGCATGCGCAGTGGCGAGTTGTACCAGGCTTTCTCCGGGATGCTCATGGACGGTCCTCCGGTTCCAGACCGTCATCTTACCGGGTTGGCAAGCCGTTAGCGGCTGTAGCTGCGGTCCGGGTTGGCGCGGTGCTGCAGCAGCACGGGGTCCATGAAGATATCGGCGGCGGCGACATCGATGAGGACCGGCGCTGACAACGCCCGGAACCCGCCGCAGGGCTCGCCCGCCTCGCAGATACGCCTGTTGCCGTCGTGGTCCGCGCCAGCGACGAGCAAGTAGGTCCCCGGGACGACTTCGCGGAAGCGGTACTGGTAGCTGCCGTCGGATTGCGCTTCGGCAACCGTCATGTAGCGCGTGGCGAAGCTCCCAGGATCGACCAGCAAGACGTACTGTCGGCCGAGGTGAGCGCCGCCAGGGGCGGCAGCCTCAGCCGCGTCGGCGTCGACCGGCCCCGAATTCTCTGGCTCCGCCGCAGCGGGCGGCAGACCGACGAAGTCACGCGCGGCGAGCACTGCCTTGTATACATTGACCTGCCCATGGCCGAACAGGTCGTCACGACCGGGCGCGCCTATGTCGTCGGTCAGCGCACCGGCTTGCAGCAGTTGCGCAATGTCAGCCGGGGTCAGCGCGGGCGCGACCGCCTTCATCAGCGCGAGGGTCGCCGCCACATGCGGCGTCGCGACCGAGGTGCCATACATAAAGCGATAGTTCGGGTGGACCGTGCCATCGCTGTCTCTCGCCGCAGTACTGAGAATCGAGTCTGGGATACCGTCGCCGTTGCGGTCGCGCGTTGGGTCACCACCCGGCGCGACGAGGTCAATCCAACTTCCGTAGTTCGAATACGGCGCGCGTGCACCCCGCGCGTCTGTTGCACCGACGGCCATCACATTCAGATAAGCGGCTGGGTAATAGCGCGCGTTGCTGTTTTCGTTTCCGGCCGCTGCGACGACGGCGATACCGCGGCTGTGCAGGTTCGTGAACAGTTTCTGCTCGCGGCTGCTCGACCCGCCCTCGCGGCCGAAGCTCAGGTTGGCGACCTGCGCGATGCGCGCCGGCGTGCGGCCGGCGTCATTCGGCAGGCCAGCCGCAAAGCGCAGCCCCTGCTCGATCGCGTACGCCGGACAAGTCTCGTCGTCGCAGACGCGTATCGGCAGAATGCGCGCGCCGTGCGCGATGCCCGCGATACCGATTCCGTTGCCCGCAAGCGCGCCAACAATACCGGCGACGTGCGTACCGTGGAACGCGCTACCGCCTGACGGACGCGGGCTATGGCCGGGGTCGTCCCCTTCGGGGACATCGAGCATGAAGTCGTGCCCAGACAGCAACTGGCCGGCGAGGTCTGGGTGCGCCAGCACGACGCCGCTGTCGAGCACGGCGACGACCACGTCGGTGCCGGTCGTCAGCTGCCACGCATCGGCTACATTGATCAACGGGTACTGCCACTGACTGTCTGCCATCGGGTCGGACGTGTTGAGCCGGTACCGGTAGTTCGGCTGCGCATCCGCAACCTCGGGGTCGTGGTACAGCGCCTTCAATGCGAGCAGCGTGTCGAGCTTCGCTCGCGGTTCCGCATCCAGCGCCCAGGCGTCGATGATTCCGTGCTTCAGCGCGTTCGGCGCCGCTGCGTGTGACGCGGGCAACTCGGAGCGCGTCACAAGCAGGTTGCGCTCGCCGATCTCGTGGCCACGACCGCGCAGCCACCCAGACGCGCGCGCGTGTGCGCGCAGCGAAGCGGGTGCGCTGCCGGTGGCGCCGCCATGGAAGCGGAAAATGATGTCACCGGCGATGAACGGGTCCGACAGGTGCCAGCCCGATGCGATGCGGGTGGCGCGGTCGACTGTCAAAAGGTAGTTCGACGCGCCAGCGTACGCGCGCACAATCAAGTAATGCTCGCCTGCGGCCGGCGCGGTCAGCACGCGTTCACGCGCGGCCGGGTCGAGTGCGGCGTCGACAACTTGCTCGCCTGCATCGACCAAGTACAGGTCGAGGTCCGCGTGCTCGTCGGCGATGCGCAGCGTCAGCGTCTCGCCGCCCTCAAGCGTCACCGCAAACACATCATCCGGATCTGTATCCACACTCGCATAGCCGCCGAGCGAGACCGGGTTCGCGATGCGTTGCGCCGCCGCGTAGCTGTCGTTCGGCGTACGCGGCGCCGCGGGGTCATTGACGTCGCTGTCGGTTGCAGTCGCGATGGCGGGCAACAGCGTGCCTGCGAGCGCCGGCAGCCCTGCCTTCGTGCCGGTGTTGGGCACCGATGTGGTATCGCCGTCGCCACCGCACGCGGAGAGCGCGAATGCGCATGCGAAGAGTGGCGCCGCGAGACGGCGATATGGGTGAACGGCCATGGCGCATCAGACCACGGACAACACCCAAGACCTTTAAAGCTCCGGTAAATTCCCCGTAAAGATATATGGTGTGCGTCGGCTAGGGGTCTTACCCTATCTCCTATCAGAGTCGGTTCAGCTATCTTAAGCGCCCATGTACCGCCTCCCGACGAAGTCTGACCTGTCCTATGTGTTACAAGCCGCGGTAGCCGTCGACAATGCGGCCGGCGGGTGCGTCCGGCTGCTGACCTCGGAAGGCGCCCTGCACATCGTCGAGTGGACCGGCCTCAACGCCGCCTACTTCACGCAGTTCGACGGCATGGTCTACGGGACGGTGACGAGCTACGCGCAGGCATTAACTGAACGGCGGCGCGTCGTGATCCGCGACATCGAGACCGACATTGCGTTCGCGCCGCAGCGCCCGGTCGCGCGCGCCGCCGGCTTCCGCTCGGTGCAGTCCACGCCGCTGGTCGACAGTGAGTTCGGTGCGCTCGGCATCCTCTCGACTTATTTCGCCGATCCGCACCACCCGGGGCCGGAGAGTCTGGCGGCGCTTGACGCGTATTGCATCATCGCCTCGCTGCTGATTGAGGTCGACACGCTGCACCACGCGGTCGTCGAAGCGGACCGGCGCCTAAGCACCCCGCCGCGCGCGCTGCCCGAAACGGTTGCCGAGGCGGCTGCGGCCGCGCGCAGGCTCCTCCCGACACTCGTGCATCCCGGCCACGGCGCCGCGACCCGCAGCGCCGCAGCGCACCTCGAGACGGTTGTGCGTCACCTGCGCAGCCTGGTGCACCACGCCTACGGGTCCAACTCGCAGACAAGACAGCTAGGCTAGCCGCCCCTATACTCAGGACGTCACGGACGAGCTTGGGGGCTCTCTAATGTCTACCTTCCTGTGGGTGTTTCTGGCCTTCGCGGTCATCACGCTGTACATGGGGGCGACGGTCGTGCCCCAGGGCTTTGAGTACACGGTCGAACGCTTCGGCCGTTACCTGCGCACGTTGAAGCCGGGCCTCGGCCTGATCATCCCGTACGTCGACCGCATTGGGCACCGCATCAACAAGATGGAACAGGTCCTCGATGTCCCCTCACAGGACGTCATCACTAAGGACAACGCCGTCGTCCGGGTCGACGCGGTCGTGTTCTACCAAATCATCGAGATCGCGAAGGCCGCGTACGAAGTGCGCGACCTCGAAACGGCGATGCTGAACCTGACGATGACCAACATCCGCACGGTGCTCGGTTCGATGGACCTCGACGAGTCATTGTCGAAGCGCGACCAGATCAATACGCAATTGCTGGTCGTCGTCGACGACGCGACAACGCCATGGGGTGTGAAGGTCACGCGTATCGAGATCAAGGACATCAAGCCACCGGCCAACCTGGTCGAAGCGATGGCCCGCCAGATGACGGCCGAGCGCCAGAAGCGCGCGAACATCCTGGAAGCCGAGGGCTTCCGCGCAGCGGAAATCCTGAAGGCCGAGGGTGAGAAGCAGGCAGCAGTTCTCGACGCCGAAGGCCGGCTTGAGGCCGCGCAGCGCGACGCCGCAGCGCGTGAACGGCTCGCCGAGGCTGAAGCCAACGCGACCCGGATGGTGTCTGAAGCAATCGCGAAGGGCGACATCCAGGCGATTAACTATTTCGTCGCGACCAAGTACGTCGAGTCGCTGAAGTTCATGGCGACCTCGCAGAATCACAAGGTCGTGTTCCTGCCGCTCGAGGCGACCAACCTCCTCGGCAGCATCGGCGGCATTGGTGAAATCGCCAAGGCCGTGCTGCAACCGAAGGGGTGATGCGATGATCCCGATCGAACCGCTGAACTTCTGGACTTGGGGCATCGGCGCGCTGCTACTGCTAATCGCCGAGATGCTGCTGCCGGGCTTCTACCTGCTGTGGCTCGGCATCGCCGCTGCGCTCGTCGGCTTACTGGTGTTCCTGTGGCCCGGCATGCCGTTCGAAGCGCAGCTCCTGATATTCGCGGTCGCCGCGGTGGGCAGCATCTGGGGCTGGCGCGCGTGGCGAGACAAGCACCCCGAGGTATCAGACCAGCCGCACCTGAACGAGCGCGGGCAACATTACGTCGGGAAGGTTTACACGCTCGATACCGCCATCGTGAACGGTTCCGGCAAAATCCGCATCGGCGATACGATGTGGAAAGTCAGTGGCGCCGACCTGCCGGTCGGCACGCCGGTGCGGGTCGTCGGCGTCGATGGCATCGTCATGCAGGTTGAACAACAAAACTAAACGAGGGAAATGCAATGGCCAAATCGAAAGACACTAAGCGCGAAACGAAGAAAGCGCCGAAGATGACGCTGAAGGAAAAGCAGGCCGCGAAGCGGGCGAAGAAAGCAGCCAAATAGCGGCAGCTATTCCGGTCCGTGTGAGCGCCCACAGGTCGGGCACGCGCCATTGCCCGCCTTGCGGGCGCTGATTTGCTTCAGCTCGTCAACGAATGCGGCGCCGAGTATGGCGGTCGGCAACGCGAACATGCCGATACCGATCACAGCGATAACGCCGCCGAGCATGCGTCCGACGCTGGTAATTGGGGCGAGGTCTCCGTATCCGACGGTCGTCAGCGTCGCGATTGCCCACCACATCGTCGCTGGGATGCTTTTGAACGCTTCCGGCTGCGTTTCGTGTTCAACGAAGTACATCAAAGCGGACGCAATCAGTAACAGCAAGAAACCGAGCGCGAGCGCGACCCCGAGCTCGAAGCGCCGCGACACGACGACCCGCCCGAGCGCGCGCATTGCGGCCGAGTACCGTGCAAGCTTCGCGAGGCGGAGCACGCGCATCACACGGAACACGCGCAGGTAGCGTAGGTCGACCGTGGCGAACGTCAGGTAGAAAGGCAACACCGCCAGGATGTCGAGCAGTGGCAGTGGTCGGAACATGTAGCGGATACGCCCGCGCAGCCCAATGTAGTGCGGGTGCTCGCCCGCCGCCCACACGCGCAGCACGATTTCGACGGTAAAGACTGCAACCGTAATCCACTCGATCCACAGGAACCAAGCCCGGTAATCGGTGCCCAGCGGCTGCACGGTCTCGACGACCAGCGCCGCGACGCTGACGATGATCAGCACGATGATTGTGTGCTGGATGAATGCGGCGGCGCGGTTGCCGCGCGGCGGCCGTTCAAGCAGCGCGAATACGCGTCGCCGAATTTTCATGGGAAATATGATACAGCGGTTCTGTGACGCAGGTCCGGTGCCACGCACCGCATCGGTCTAGAAAAAGAACCATGAACGAAGACGCCACCACGATTCGCCGCCGCGCCGTGATGACGCGCGCCCTGCTTAGGTCCGCCGCTCGGCTTGGGCTGCGCCGCGAACAACTTGCCGCGGCAACCGGCCTCGCGCTGCACGAGATCGCCGCATTCGACTGTGATGCGCGACGCCTCGACCCCGACGACCCTCGCTGGGGCGACTGCGTGCTGCTCATCAGGCTGTGCAAAGCGCTTGAGGAGTTCGCGGCCGGCGACCCGGTCGCGATGCGCACCTGGATGCTGGAATTCAACGACGACCTACAGGATGTGCCCGCCGGGATGCTGGGCCGCCCACGCCAGCTCGCGGACCTCGTTACCTACCTTGAGCGCTGTCGCGCGCAGGCGCTGGGCAGCGCCTACCCAATCACCTCGATGCTGCACTGAGTCAGACAGCGACGACGCTGTTTACCCGCCCGGTCGCACCGTGACGTCACGCACGAACGGGTAAGTCACGGAGGACTCACCTTCAGCGCGAGGGCTGCAGCGTACCTGCTCATCAATCGCGTGCTGAATCGCGCGCCGCAGCTGCGGGTGCATCTCGCCGCGCGGGCGGTCAGGTCCGGTAATCACGTTGTCTACGCGCGCATTGCTGACCACACCCTGCCAATCGGCGAGCCACTGCGCGTGGACCGTGAGCGGGCGTCCGTCGGGCAGCAGCGACGCAGCGACCCGCACCTCAATGTTCGTCGGGCACACGGGTTGTGCGTGCACGCCGCCGGTGGTGGCGGCGAGCGCGAGGGCCATAAGCAGCTTGTGTTTCATGCGCATAGATTAGCAGTACCATGGCGGCTCGTCCCACACCGGAGCCAACCGATGTCGATGCGACTGACTGCCGTCCTTGCCGCCGGCGCGATCCTTGCCGGATGCGCGACCACCCCGCCCGCCGGTCCGTTCCAAGACTTGGTCGCCGACTACGAGGCATACCAGTTGGCGAGCAACCCGATTCGTGCAGGGCGGGAGGGTGACGCCGAAGCCGCCCGCCGCTGGCCCGACCGGTCGCCGGACGCGGTCGCCGCCGGAAACGCTGCAATGGCTGGTTTTCTTGAACGCCTGCAGGCGATTGACCCCACCGGGCTAGACGCTGGCGCGCAGGTCAGCCACGGCATCCTCGAATATGTACTGCGCTCGGAGGTCGAACTCGCGCCGTTCGAATCCGAGCGTATGCCCTTCCTCAATGACTCGGGTTTCCACACCGTCCCGCTACAGGTCGCGACGAATACGCGGATCCGTACGGTGGCGGACGGAGAAGCCTGGCTTGCGCGCCTCCAGGCATTGCCGGCCTGGCTTGATGAACAGGTCGCGTGGATGCGGCGCGGTCTTGAGAGCGGCTGGACGCAGCCTGCGCACATCCTGCCCGGCGTCGCCGACCAGATGCGGGGCATCGCGAGTGCCGCACCCGAGGACAGTGAACTCTTCACACCATTACGCGAACTGCCGGCCGCGCTGCCGGAAGCGGAGCGCACGCGGCTGCAGGCGGAAGGCGTCGCCGTGCTGCATGACCAAGTGCTGCCGGCCTATGGTGAAGTTCTCGCGTTCTTCGAAGGGGAGTACATGGCTGCGCCGCGCGCGAGCGTCGGCATTTCGGAAGTACCGGGCGGCCGCGCGTACTACGAAGCGCTCGTGCGTTTCCACACGACGCTCAACCAGACCCCCGAGCAGGTTCACCAAGCCGGCCTCGCCGAAGTTGCGCGCATCCGTGCAGAAATGGAGTCGGTGATTGCGGAAACCGGCTTCGAAGGCTCGTTCGCCGAGTTTCTCGACTTCCTGCGGACCGACCCACAGTTCTATGCCGAGAGCGAGGAGCTGCTGCTGATGCACGCGGCGCGTCTGGCCAAGCTCGCGGACGACCAGATGCCGCGCTTCTTCGGCAAGCTGCCGCGGCTGCCGTACGGCGTACGCCCGGTGCCGGCGTCAATCGCGCCGACCTACACCACCGGACGCTACTGGGGCGGTAATCTCGAACAAGGCATCGCCGGCGGCTATCTCGTCAACACCTATGCGCTCGACCAGCGACCGCTGTACGAACTGCCCGCGTTGACCGTGCACGAGGGGGTGCCGGGGCATCACCACCAAATCTCGCTTGCGCAGGAACTCGAGGGCGTGCCCGACTTCAGACGCCGCACCTACATCACCGCGTTCGGCGAAGGCTGGGGTCTTTATACAGAGAACCTCGCGATCGACATGGGCATCTACCGGACCCCGTATGAGCACTTCGGCCGTCTGACCTTCGAGATGTGGCGCGCATGCCGGCTGGTGGTCGATACCGGCATCCATTACTACGGCTGGACTGTCGAGCGGGCGGAGGCGTGCCTGCTGGAGAATTCGGCCCTCGCGCCACTGAACGTGCGCACCGAAGTCGCCCGCTACGTGTCGTGGCCGGGCCAGGCGCTCGCCTACAAGACCGGTGAGATGCTGATGCGTCGCCTGCGCCGCGACGCCGAGGAGGCAATCGGCCAGGGCTTTGACATCCGGGCCTTCCACGACCACCTGCTGAAGGACGGCGCGATGCCGCTATCAGCCTTGGAGGCCAAGATGCGGGCGTGGATCATCGAGCGGCAGGGTCCAGATATCTGAGGCTTGCATTCCGAAGGTCTGGAACCGAACATGACCTGCTCGGGAGGGGGTCAGTGATGGCTAACGGGATCGTGCGCCAGCAGCCCAGGCCGGACATGCGCCGGATGTGGGCCTATCCGGTCGCGGTAATCACCGGCTTTGCGCTGGCGATGTTCGCAGCCACCTACTCTTTCGATTACTTCATGTTCAACATCGGGCGCGTGCCGGCAACGAGCGCGCTCGGCCATTTCTTCGCGTTCGACCCCGGCAGCATCACCGACGCCCTGCCCGCACTTGGCATGACCGTGGTCGCGGTGCTCGGCATCATCCTCACGGTCGTCGCAATCATCGTGCAGCTGTCCTCCGACCGCTACACCGGCGTTGCGATGATGTTCATGCGCGACCGCGTCAACATCGCGGTCTTCACCTACTTCGTGATCGCGAGTATCTGGGCGATCTGGCTCAGCATGTCGCTGCAAGATGGCTTCGTACCGCGTGCTGCGCTCCTCGTCGCGATGTTGGCGGCCGGGTTCGGCCTCGCAATGATGCTCCCGTATTTCGCGTACGTATTCTGGTTCCTCGAGCCCGGCAACATCATCCAGCGCATCGGGCACGAGGCGGTCGAAAATGCGAGGCGCGGAAGCGCCGCGAAATCGACGGATGATGCCGCGCTGCTACAGGAGCGGGTGTTGAACTCGATGGAGGAGATCACCGACATCGCGAACAACTCGATTGATGGACGCGACAAAATTATCGCGAGCCGCGCGGTGGATGCGCTGCGTGACCTCGTGCTCGATTATCTGTCATTCAAGCCGCCGCAGCCCCACCCATGGTTCCAGATTGTCGGACGCATCAGCGACAACCCGGACTTCGTCGCAATGGATGGCGAGACGATGCACGAGCTTGAGCTGCGCGCGCTGTGGGTCGAGTGGAAGGCGCTGCGCCAGTACCTCGGCGTCTACAACGAGGCAATAGGCTCGATGCAGGACATTAATTACCTGATTGCCATAAACACGCGCTACATCGGCGAAGCGGCCGCGGAGCGAAGCGACCGCGACTTGCTCGACATGGTCCTGCGCTTCATGAATTCGTATTTGCGCTCGGCAATCAACGCGCGTGCTACCCGCACCGCCTACAACGTCCTGCACCAGTACCGAATGCTGATCGAGAGCCTGCTGAAGCTGGGCCAGGCGGAAGCCGCATACGGCGGGGTCGCCTATCTGAAGTACTACGGGCATGTGAGCTTCGACGAGAACCTGACCTTCGTCACCGAGACAATCGCGTACGACCTCGCCGCCCTGTGCGAATTCGCGCACGATCTGGGCGCCCCGCAGGAAGACCGGATGCTGAAGCAGTTTCTGGAACTCGATAGGCCAACGCGGGGACACCGGCAGGAGCGTGGCCTCCGCGGGGTGCGCAAGGCGCAGGCCAAGCTCGCCGCGTACTATCTTTCCATCGGTGAAGAGCCAAAGGCGCGCCTGATTGCGCAGGACATGCTGGCCGAGCCGGCCGATCTGCTGCATTCTATACGGGACGAACTCGAGCGGGTCGAGGCCAAGCATTTCTGGGAGAATGTCGACCGCGGTCGGAATTTCGAGTACCTCCCGCCCGCGCACCGCGCGCAGTTGGGAAAGTTTTTCAGCTGGCTGGATGCGGCACCGCCGCCGCGCCGCCGGGCCACCGACAGATGAGGCAAGGGGAAAGGCATGTCGCTGACAATTAGTTTCGAACTGGGTGACGAGGACCTCGCACACTTCCGCGGGCTGATGAAGCAAGCGAAATCCGCCGCGAAGCAGCAGGAGGACGAAGACATCCTCGCTGGGACCACTGCGCTAATCGAAGAGTTGCGGTCCAAAAAGCTCCCGGACTTCATCCGCGAACGCGTCGGCACGATTGAGACGATGAAGACGATGCTGCAAGACGTCGGTTTCAACCTTCCGGCGCCCGAGCGCCGTCGCGTGCTCAGCGCGCTCGCCTACTTCCTCGACCCGGACGACCTGATTGCCGACGACATCCCGGTGCTCGGCTTCCTCGACGACGCGATTATGATTGAACTCGTGCGTGTCGAGCTCGAACACGAGCTGCAGGCGTACGAAGATTTCTGCAAGTTCCGCGTGCGCGAAGCCTCCCGCCGCGGCGTCGAGGTCACGCCGCTCACGCGCGAGAAGTGGATGGGCACCAAGCGCAGCGAACTGATCAACCGTATCCGTACGCGCCGCGCCGGACGCCGCAGCCGCTCCATGCTCTAGCCTCGCTGACGCGCTACTGCACGTCGAGCTTGCGGTACAGCGTCCGGCGGCCGATGCCCAGGATTTCCGCGGCGCGGCGCTTATTGTCTCCGGTGTACGCAAGCACCCAGTCGATGTAGCGCCGCTCAAGCTCGTCGAGCGTGATTGGCGTGCTTGATGTCAGTCCGAACGCAATGCCGTCGCCTTTCGGTGCTGCGCCGGCGCTGCGCACGCGTTCTGGCATGTGGCGCGGCTCAATCCTGTCTTCGGTGCAGAAGGTCGCTGCGCGCGTCAGCGCGTTCGCGAGTTCGCGCACGTTTCCAGGGAACGGGTAGTTCTGGATCAGTTCGACTGCGCCATCCGACAGCGTGAGCGACGGCCGGTTCAGGTCGCGAGCAAGTCTCGCCAGGTAATGCGCCGCGAGCTCGACCTTGTCGTCGCCTCGCTCGCGCAAGGGCGGCAGGTGGAGCGCCAGGGCCTCAAGCCGGTAGTACAGGTCCTCGCGTACGGTGCCCGCGGCAACCTCATCCTCCAAGTCCCTGTTTGTTGCGGTGATGATGCGGACGTCTACCGTGTGCTCCGTGTCGCCACCGACTGGGCGGATGCGGTGGTCTTGCAACACGCGTAGCAGCTTGGCTTGCAGCGGCACGGGCATTTCGCCGAGTTCGTCGAGGAACAAGGTGCCACCCTGCGCCTCCATAAATAGCCCGGCACGCGCGGCGCGCGCACCGGTGAATGCGCCCGCCGTATGGCCGAAGAATTCTGCTTCCAGCAGCGTTTCCGGGATGCTCGCGCAGTTCACCGGCACATACGGACCCGCGGCCCGGTCGCTCTCGGCGTGGATCGCGCGGCCGACCAACTCCTTGCCGGTTCCACTCTCGCCGGTAATCAACACCGGCTCGCTCGAGCGCGCGACCTGCCGTATTGCAGTGTACAGGCGCTGCATCACCGTGCTCGAACCGACCATCCCGTGGAACTGGCCCTGGCGCAGCACCTGGTCGCTGGCCGCGCGCAGCGCTGCGAGGTCGGCGCGTGCGCGGCGCTGGTCCAACACGCGTTCGGCGCGAATCACCAGGTGCTCCAGGTCGAGCGGCTTCGTGAGGAAATCGTCGGCGCCCTGCTTCAACGCTTCGACCGCCTGTGGCACCGACCCGAATGCGGTGATCAAGATTACGCCGGGGCCATCCGTCTGCGCACGCAGCACCGCGAGCAGTTCCATTCCGTGGCCGTCCGGCAGCCGCATATCGCTGATCACAAGGTCGCAGACATTGCTCGCGACGTGCTGCTTCGCCGGTTGGATGCCGGCAGCGGTACTCACTACGTACTGCTGCTCGCGCAGCTCCTCGGCAATAAGCTCGCGCAACGCCGCGTCATCCTCGACGACGAGAATTGCGGTGGGCCGACTGCCGCGCCGGTCAGGCATCCTGGCGGAACCTCAATTCGAACCCTGCACCACCGAGCCGCTCGCTACGGTATACGGTTAATTCCGCCTGATGGTCGGCGGCGATACCCTGCACGATCGCGAGGCCCAAGCCACTGCCGTCGCCCGGCGCCTTGGTGGTGTAGAACGGGTCAAAAATCCGGCTGCGAGACGACTCGTCGATACCCGTACCCGAATCCTCGACGAACAGCGCCGGTTCGCCGTCGCGCTGCCTCCAGCCGACCAGCACTTTGCCGCCGGCTGCCGCGTGGCATGCGTTGCGAATAAGGTGGCCGAGCGCTTCGCGCAATCGTCCCGCATCCGCCCGCCGCAAAACGCAGTCTTCTGCCGGTCCATCGATTTCCAAAGACGCACCATCGAGGAGGCAACGCTCGCCCATGTCGGTCGCAGCGAGGATTACCAGCTGTCGCAATGACACGTCGTTGCGCGCTGCGTGGCTGGCACGGCCGAAACCGAGTAGCTGGCGGATCACCGCAGACATCCGCATGACCGCCTCGCGTATGCCGGCGGCGCCCTGCGCCTCCGGCGAGCCCGACTGCGCTGAGCGCAAGACCTTCTGTGCGTGCGCGTCAATGACGGCCAGCGGTGTGCCGAGTTCATGCGCGACGCCGGATGCCAACCGTCCAACCATTGCGTACTTCTCACTCTCGCGAAGCCGCACCTCGAGTCGTTCCTGCTGCGCTCGCTTTACCACAATGTCGGCGTCCTTCTCGTGCAGCGCGACCAGCATTTGGTTGAAATGGCTGGCGAGCTGGCGCAGCTCCGCCGGGCCGCGCTCCGCTGCACGAACGTCGGCCTGGCCCGCCCCAACGCGCTCCATTGCTGCTTCCAATGACTGCAACGGGCGGCCCACCACGACGTAGTGCCCGACGAATACCAGTGTGCCGAGGATGCCGACGGCGAATACCAGCAGCCAGAAACCGTTGCTGCGCAGGCGGCGCAGGTAGCCGCGCATCTCGCTGGCGTCGCGCGTGACCTGCAGAAGGCCGATCACCTGCCCGGTGGTCGCGTACAGCGGAACGAAATACGAGTACATCTCGCGCCCAGCCAGCGAGCCGTATTCGCCGCCCGCCTCAGCGATCTCCCCGCGCTCCGCGCGCCGCGGCGCTGCGGGTCCGGTATGGTCGCGGTCGGCGCCCGCAACCAATACACCGTTTTCGTCGTACACATACACGCCATATACGCGGCCGGTACCGTACGCCGACCACAGCGCGAGGTCGAGTTCGCGGTCGCTGCGCCTTTGTAGCGAACGGCTCATCGGCGCCTGCAATGTCCGTGCGATGAGTTCGATGTCTTCTTTCAGCCGGTCTTCGATGCGTTGTTCGAGTGCCTGCAATACAACCAACCCACCGCCGAGCACGCCGACCAAAGGCAGCGTAACGAGCAAGAACAGTACCGCCCGGATTCCGACATTCTTCATCGCGCATGTGTCATATTGGCTACCCCCACCTTCAACCACTGTAAATCCCGAGTAAAACCGTGCGTTCCCTGAATCTGTGCCAGATTGGCACAGGAGGCGCGGCCCGGAGAAAACCTGAGCCAAATGCCCGTTAAGCCCGCCGCGCCTCACTTCTCGATAGCTGGCACGACCCTTGCAACCTCTTAGGCAATACCAACAGGAACGGAGGTTCCACAATGCATTTATCAAAAGCGTTAGCCGCACTAAGTGCCGGTGCGCTGTTGCTGATCGGCCATTCGGCCGTGGCGCAGGACCCGTACACAGACCGTACTCAGGACCGCACCGCAACAGAAGCCGAGCAGGACCGTACGGATAGCACGACCGACACCCGCCCGGAAAACGAGCGGATACAGGACGACGAGTTCTCCGCTTCGACCGAATCCCAGTGGGATACGGAAAGCGATACGACTTCGGATGAGTTCTCTGTCGAGACGCAGGACGATGAGTTCAGCGCCCGGGTCGAGACTGATAACGACGATGAGTTCGCGACGGAAGACCAGTGGTCGACCGATACCGAATCCAGCACCGAGTACAGCGCCGACTCCAGCACCGAGTACAGCACGGAGTCCGACATGGACACCGAGTTGAGCTCGAACAGCCAGGTCGATGACGAGAAGCTCGAGACCCTCGCGCAGATCCATTTGGACATGCAGAACGAGATTCGTGAGCTCGCCGATGAACTCGCGGTCGCAGCTTCGGCTGAAGAAGCGCAGGAGTTCCAGGCGCGCATGGTCGACCGTCAGGTCCAGGTGATTGAACGCCACGGCTGGAGCCGTGACGAGTACAACGATCTCGTAGACCAGGTGAACGACGACGCGGACCTTCGCGCCCAGTTCATCAACATGGTCGTCGCACGTGACGAGCAGGTTGCTCAGTTCAACGTGGAGTCAGATCCGGACTTCAAGACCGAGTCCGACTCGGAGTTCCAGGCCCAGACAGAAACCGAATCCAATTCGGAATTCGAGACTGAGTCTGACTCAGAGTTCCAGGTCCGGACCGAAACCGATTCTGATTCAGAGTTTCAGGCTGAAGCGGACCTTGACGAGGAAGACGACTGGATGAGCGATGAGGAAACCACCGCGTCAGTCGAAATCGAAGACGAGGATGACCGAGTCGTTGCAGAAGACGAGCGTGACTGGTAACAGCTAGTCATAGCCTAGTTGTAGAAGGCGCCTGCCAATCGGCAGGCGCCTTTTTTTTTGGTATTGTTGCCAACATGAACCGAATCCCAATGTTGCTAGCAGCCGCCACGCTTGCCGCCTGTTCGGGCGCCGTCGACCATGGCCAATCCACCGAGGCCGAGACCGCCCGCCTCCACCAGCTCTTCGAACAGCATTTCGAGGACACGCTCGAGCTGAACCCGCTGTACGCGACCTTCATCGGCGACGCTCGGTACAACGACCGCTTTGCAAACTCGATTGGGCCTGAGCACCGCGCCGAGCAACTCGCACTTGAACGGCGCTACCTGGACGCAATTCTCGATATCGACCGCGAAGCGCTGGGCGACCAGGACCGGCTGAGCCGCGACATGTTCGTCAGCGCGCGCGAGCGGTCCATCGCAGCGCGTGAGTTTCCGTCCCACCTGATTCCGATGAACCAGTTCTACGCGATGCCGAGCAGCTTCGTTCAGCTCGGGTCGGGCACCGGCGCGCAACCGTTCCGCACGGTTCAGGACTACGACAATTTCCTCTCACGGATTGATGGCTTCCTCGACTGGATGGCCCAGGCCGAGGTGAATTTCCGCGAGGGCATCGAGGCCGGCGTCGTGCTGCCACGCATACTCGTCGAGCGCACGCTGCCGCAGCTTGCCGCGCATGTGGTCGCCGACCCCGAGACCAGCCTGTTCTGGGGACCGGTTGCACGGATGCCGGAAGACATCTCGTCGGCGGAGCGCGAGCGGCTCACCGACCTCTACCGCACGGCGATCGCGGAGAAACTCGTACCCGCCTACGCGCGGCTGCACGATTTTCTGCGCGACGACTACCTGCCGCAAGCACGCGCCACGGTCGGCCTCGACGCGTTGCCGAACGGCGACGCGTGGTATGCGTTCATGGTGCGCAACACGACTACCACGGACCTGACGCCCGAAGAAATCCACAGCATCGGCCTCGCCGAGGTTGAACGGCTGCACCTGGAAATCGAAGGTGTGATGGAGCGAGTCGGATTCGAGGGTACGCTGCATGAGTTCTTCCGCTTCACTGAGAGCGACCCGCAGTTCTTCTTCGATGAGGGCGAGCAGCTGATACAGGGTTACCGCGACCTGCAGCAGGACATCGACCCCAACCTGCCGCGGCTGTTCGAAATATTCCCGAAGGCGAACTACGAAGTGCGCGCAGTCGAACCGTTCCGCGAGCGTTCAGCGGCGGGCGGTTCGTACATGCGGCCGGCGCCTGACGGTTCCCGGCCGGGCATCTTCTACGCGAATACCTATGACATCAAGGCGCGCCCGATCTGGGCCATGGAGTCGTTGTCGCTGCACGAGGCGTCGCCGGGCCACCACTTCCAACTCTCGATCCAACAGGAGCTGGAAGGCTTGCCGCGGTTCCGCCGTTTTGGCGGCTTCACCGCGTACACCGAGGGTTGGGCGCTGTATGCCGAGACCCTTGGCACGGAGCTGGGTGTGTACACCGACCCGTACCAGTATTACGGCGCACTGTCGGCGGAGCTGTGGCGTGCAATCCGCCTGGTCGTCGACACCGGCCTGCACAACTACGGCTGGACGCGTCAGCAGGTGCTCGACTACATGAACGAGAATTCGGCGGCGCCGGAGGCGCGCGCGGTCGCGGAGACCGAGCGTTATATGGCGATCCCGAGTCAGGCGCTGTCGTACAAGATTGGCCAGTTGAAGATTTCCGAGCTACGCGCACGCGCCGAGCGCGAACTCGGGGATCGCTTTGACATCCGCGCGTTCCACACGGAAGTCTTAAAGGACGGCGCGTTGCCGCTCGACATACTCGAGGCAAAGATAGACCGCTGGATCGAAACCCAGCGGTCGTAAAACGGTCAATACGTCAGCTGACGATTTCCCAGCTGCCGTCGGCCTGCTGGCAGGCAGTCCCTTGGACCACTTCGCTACGGCCGTCGATTACCGCATCCATCGTGTAGTCGCGGCAGGTTCCGGTCCCGGCGTGGTAAGTGCTTTCCGGCTTCAGGTCGTATGCATAACCGGTGTTCGGGTTTGTCCACTGCGCCCGCTCGCCTGACTCGAAGGCCTTGACCGTGCGGTGTTCGTCGGTCCGGTCCATCCGCGTGCCGAGCTCACCGCCAATCATCGCACCGAGTATGGTGCCGCCGATCATCGCCGCGGTTTTACCGCTGCCGCCGCCGATTTGCGAGCCGGCCGCTGCACCCACAGCACCGCCGAGGATCTGGCCGGTGCCTTCGCGCGTTGCGCATCCGGTCGAGAGTGCCACAGCGAACACCATGATTGCTGCAGTTCCAACTACTTGTCTGATCATTTCCGTCACCTTTCCTGGTTTGATAATTCCCTGTAAATTCTCCCATAGTTGCGGCTCCGAACATCTCGGGTAACCGCCTACATTTCACTTGGAGTGTTTGCCCTATGCCATCCAAAAAAACATACGCAACCCCGTTGCTGGTAACGTTCGCGCTCGTCAGCGCCTGCGCACCAATTCCGCCTGCCGGCGAGGCACCCGCATTCACGCCGGCCACGGCGCCGCTTGAACGCGTTGTCGAAGACGCGGCGTCGCTGATTCAGCCCGATAACGACGCTCGCCGTGCTGCAGTCATTGCGCTGGTGGAGCGCGCGGGCTTCGAGACGCGGCTGTTCGAATTCCCCAACGACGGCCGCGACGAGAGCGACGGGCGCCCGGCCGGACACAACGTCCTGTTCAGCATCGGGCCGCAAGGCTACGGCGGAGCGGTAGTCGCCGGCGCACACTTCGATGCGGCTTACCTGCGCGACGGCACCTTTCTGGACGGCATGGTCGACAACGCGGCCAGCGTAGTCGCGCTCATCCGGGTTGCGACCGCACTGCGAGATGCACCGCTAAACCGTCGCATCGACTTCGTACTATTCGACATGGAGGAGATCGGCCTCGTCGGCTCGCGCCATTACGCGCAGAGCCTGCCGGCCGGCGCTGTTTCCGCGATGGTCAACCTCGACGTCAACGCGTACGGCGATACCGTCTTTTTTGGGCAAACCGACCATGGCCACGCGACGCTTTACCGCTCCGTCGCGAGCGCGTGCGCGACGCTCGCCGCGACCTGTATCGATTTCCGGCGTTATCCGTCGAGCGACCACCTGAGTTTCCAGGCAGCCGGGATCCCGAACGTGTCGCTGTCCGTGCTGCCGCGCACGGAAGTTCACCAGCTCTGGTTGCTGGTGAACGCGGGCCCCGACAGCGGACTCGCCGAAGGCCTCGTGCCCAGCGTGTTCCGCACGATACACAGCCCGGGCGACAAGCTGGACCGCGTCGAACCGGCTGCAATCACGCTCGCGTATAACCTCACGGCGAGCGTATTGCTGGAGCTCGCACGATGACGCGCTTCCACTTGAAGGTCGTACTGCTCTCGACGCTCGCGGTACTGACGGTGCTGTTCGTCGTGCAGAACCTGGAAGCGGTCGAGATTCGCTTCCTGTTTTGGTCGATGAGCATGTCGCGCGCCTTGCTCGTACTCATCTTTTTCCTGCTCGGTGCGCTTGTGGGGTGGCTGCTCGTGGCGTTGGCGCAGAACCGCCATGACCCCTACTGACACAGGCTTTTGGGTATGATTGACCGATGACCATGTCAGCCATCGACCGTTGCCTCAACCAGATTAACCAGGTAATCGTCGGTAAATCGCACGAAGTGCGCCTTGCCGTCGCTTGCCTGCTTGCGCAGGGCCATCTACTGATCGAGGACATCCCCGGCGTCGGCAAGACGACCCTGTCCCACGCGCTGGCACGGACGCTGGGCCTGCGCTACCAGCGCATCCAGTTCACCTCGGACATGCTGCCCGCGGACATCATCGGCGTTGCGGTGTTCGAGCGTGACGCCGGTACCTTCCGCTTTCACCCGGGCCCAATCTTCGCGCAGCTCATTCTCGCGGACGAGGTCAACCGCGCGACGCCGAAGACCCAGTCGGCTTTGCTCGAGGCGATGGAGGAGCACCAGGTCACTGCTGAGGGCGAGACCCGGCCGTTACCTGAACCGTTCTTCGTAATCGCAACACAGAACCCAATGCGGCAGATCGGCACGTTCCCGTTGCCGGAATCGCAGCTCGACCGCTTTCTGATGCGCATCACGCTCGGCTTCCCCGCGGAAAACGCAGAGCGCGCGTTGCTTCGTGGAGAAGACCGCCGCGGGATGGTGGCGAAACTTGACGCCGCTTTGACGCCGGAGGAACTTCTCGAACTGCAGCGGCGGGCGCGCGAAGTACACATCGCGGACCCGCTGCTCGACTACGTGCAGGCGTTGCTCAGGCAAAGCCGCGAGGGAGCCGCGTTCGAGGTCGGCCTGTCGCCGCGCGCGGGGCTTGCGTTGATTCACGCCGCACAAGCGTGGGCGATGATGGCCGGGCGCGAGGCCGCCCTGCCTGAGGACGTTCAGGCGGTCGCGCCGGGCGTGTTCAGCCACCGCCTGCGCGGGGCAGGAGAACTCGCGGACGCGCACGGCGAGCGGCTGGCCCAGACCCTGGTCGCCGCGGTGCCGGTGCCCTGACCACGCGATGCTGACGGCGCTGCGCCGCCGCTGGAAGGACACCACGCAGTCGTGGCTGCTGGCGCGCCAAGGTCGCGATGCAGACCGGGTCGAACTCAAGCGCGGACGCATCTACATCCTGCCGACCGGCTTCGGCATCGCCTACGCGGTGCTCGTGTTCGGCATGCTGCTCGGCGCGATGAACTACTCGAACAGCATGGCGTTCATGCTCGCATTCCTGCTGGCCGCGCTATTCCTGCTCGCGATGCACCACGCCCACCGCAACCTACTTGGCCTCACGCTCGAGCGCGGACGTGTCGAGTCGCCGTTTGCGGGGCAGCAGGCGGAATTCACGGTGCGCGTGCTGAACCCCTCGCCGACCGCGCGCTGGGGTGTCGCCTCCGACACGGAAGGCCAGCCGGCGTATATCGTCGATGTGCCCGCGCTCGATTCCGCAACCTTGCCGTTACCGGTATCGGCGCCAACGCGCGGCGTGCTGACCGTGCCATCAGCGCGCATTTACACGCGCCACCCGTTTGGACTGTTTCAGGCCTGGGGCGTGCTGCACATGGACCTGCGCGTGATCGTGTATCCCGCACCTGCGCCTGATGCACCCCGTCCGCCACTCGCCAGCGGCGAAGGCCGCGGCACGATGGAGGCGGCCGGCCAGGACGATTTCTCCGGACTCAGTGACTACCGTGGCGGCGAATCGCCGCGCCACATCGCGTGGAAAGCGTACGCGCGAGACGACCAGTTGCGCGTCAAGCAATTCAGCGGTGCGCTGCAGGCCACGCAGTGGTTCGATTACGCCTCGCTGGGCGGCATCAGCCACGAGCAGCGTTTGTCGGTGCTGTGCCGGTGGGTGCTCGACGCCGACCGCGACGGCTTCCGCTACGGCGTGCGGCTGCCGGACCGCACAGTCGTGCCCGGCAGTGGCGAAGTGCACCGCCGCCAATGCCTCGAGGCGCTTGCACTCAGCGGTCTGAAACAATGACGGTGCGCGCGCACATCGCGACTGAGCACCTGGAGAGCGACCGCCTGTTGTGGGTGCTCATCTGCCTCGGCGTGGTGCTCGCGCCGCACATATTGCGCTTGCCGGTGTGGATCACCGCACTGTTCGTCGTGCTGGCGCTGTGGCGCGTCGGCGCCGCCCACATGCGCTGGCGTATGCCGCCGGCATGGGTGCGGGCGTTGTTCGCGGTCGCAGGTGTCGCCGCAGTCGGGCTCGAATTCCGTGCGTGGGGCGGTCAGGAGGCCGGCACCGCAATGCTGGTCGTAATGCTGTCGCTGAAGCTCACTGAAACAGTGCGCAAGCGCGACGGCATGATTCTGGTGATGATCGGCTACATCCTCGTCATCGCTAACTTTCTGTATTCACAGACAATCCTGACCGGCCTGTACATGGTCGGCGCGGTTTGGCTAAACACCGCGACGCTACTGCACATCACCCACCCGACCACCGGAATCGCGCCTCGCGAGCGGTTCCGTCAGGCCGGCGCGCTGCTGCTGCAGGCGCTGCCGATCGCGGCGCTGCTGTTCGTGTTGTTCCCGCGCGTACCCGGGCCGCTATGGGGTGTGCCGGCCGGCCAGGATGCCGTGACCGGGCTTTCCGACCGGATGGAGCCCGGTGCAATCGCCGCGCTATCGCAATCGAACGCGGTCGCGTTCCGCGTAACCTTCGACGAGGAGGAACCGCCGACCCGGCAGCTGTATTGGCGCGGACCGGTGCTGCGCAGCTTCGACGGCCGTGCGTGGGAACAGGGCGCCGAGCCCGCGCCGGATGGCTTCAACTACGAGGCGCTGAGCCCGGCGGTCTCGTACGAGGTTTCTCTCGAGCCACACCGATACCGCTGGATGTTCACGCTCGACCTGCCAGCGGAAACGCCCGATAACGCGATCGTCACGCGCGCGTTCCAGGTGCTGCACGAACGGCCGGTTCGGGAACGCATCCTGTATCGAATGCGCTCGCACCTTGAGTACCGCACCGGGCCTGATGCGAACCTGTTCGAGCGACACCGCTCAACGCAGTTGCCGCGCACCGGCAACCCGCGTGCGCGGGCCCTCGCGCAGCGCCTGGCCGACGAGCACGACGATCCACGGGCGTTGCTCGGAGCGATGCTGATGATGTTCCGCAACGAGCCGTACTTCTACACGCTGTCTCCGCCCGCGCTTGGTGCAAACCCGGTTGATGGATTTCTGTTCGACACACGGCGCGGCTTTTGCGAGCACTACGCGGGCTCTCTCGCGTTCGTCGCTCGCGCTGCCGGAATCCCGGCGCGCGTTGTGCTCGGCTACCACGGTGGCGAACTGAATCCCGTCGGTAATTACCTCATCGTGCGGCAATCCGATGCGCACGCATGGGTCGAAGTGTATTTCGAAGATGAGGGCTGGGTGCGCGTCGACCCGACCGGCGCGGTCGCGCCGCAGCGCATCGAGCGCGGCGCCGATGCGCTCGGTGAAGAGGAAGGCCGCAACCCCGGCGTAATGCGCGGCATACCAGTATTGAACCGGCTCCGTCTGCAGTGGGATGACATGAACAACCGCTGGAACCAATTCGTGCTCGGCTACGACCGCGACCAGCAGCAACGCCTGCTCGAGCGTCTCGGCTTCGAAAACGCGGACTACCGGACATTGGTGATACTGCTGTTTCTTGCGGTGGCTGCAGCCATGGCGCTACTGGTCGCCTGGCTGGTCAGGCACGCGCGGCCAAGCCGCCCACGGGACCCGGCGGTACGCCTGTACCTCGCGCTACAGCGGCGCCTCACGAAACGCGGGCTCGCGCCGCGCGCATTACACGAAGGACCGCGGGACTTCGGTGAGCGCGCCGCAGCAGCCGATGCCGAAGCCGCCGACGCGGTACACGCATTTATCGACGCGTACCTGCGCTACCGATACGGGCGCGCCGGCTCCGGCGCCGACCTTGCAGAGATGCGGACCGCGGTGCGGGCGATAAGGTGAGCGTCAATCGCGAATCACAGATTCGCTCCCACAGGCCAGAGGGTCGCTCCCACAGGCCAGAGGGCCGCTCCCACATTGGGGCCGCTCCTACATCACACGGCGTATTCGCGTGTAGCTCTCAACTCAATATCCGGCCAACGTTCCTCGGTGAGCTGCAGGTTCACCCGGGTCGGCGCGATGTAAACCAGCGAATCGCCGTGGTCGACCGCAAGGTTATCGTGCGCCTTGTTACGGAATTCTTCGAGCTTCTTCTCATCGTCCGCGTACACCCAGCGTGCGGTCGCAACCTGTACCGGCTCGAACAGGCAATCGACGCCATACTCGTCCTTAAGCCGGTACGCGACGACGTCGAACTGGAGTACGCCGACCGCGCCGAGGATCAGGTCATTGCTACGCAGCGGCTTGAACAACTGCGTCGCACCCTCCTCGCACAGTTGCGCCAGGCCCTTTTGCAGCGCCTTCATGCGCAAGGGGTCCTTCAGTACCGCACGGCGGAACAATTCCGGCGCGAAATTCGGAATGCCGGTGAACTGCAGTTTCTCGCCCTGCGTGAAAGTATCGCCAATAGAAATTGTGCCGTGGTTATGTAGGCCTATGATGTCGCCGGCCCACGCCTCCGTTGCAGCCTCCCGGTCAGACGCCATGAAGGTCAGCGCGTCGGCGACGCGTATTTCGCGTCCGATGCGCGCATGGAACACCTTCATCCCCTGCTCGTAGCGCCCGGAACAGATGCGCAGGAACGCGATGCGGTCACGGTGCTGCGGGTCCATATTCGCCTGGATCTTGAACACGAACCCGGTCAGCGCGTCTTCGCCCGGATTCACAACGCGGTCGGTAGTGGCCCGCCCGCGCGGCGGTGGCGCCTGCTCGACGAAGGAGTCCAGCAGCTCGCGTACGCCGAAGTTATTGATTGCCGAGCCGAAGAATACTGGCGTGAGTTCGCCGGCGAGGTACGCGTCGAGGTCAAATTCGTGGCTCGCGCCACGCACCAGCTCGACCTCCTCGGCGTAACGGTCGAAGTCGTCGCCGAGTACCGCGCGCGCCTCCGGGCTGTCGAGCTTGTCGATCACGCGGCTGGTGCCGAGCCGCCCGCCCTTCTGTGGTTCATATAAGCAAACCGCATCACGGTACAGGTGGTAGACGCCTTTCAACGCGCGGCCCATGCCGATAGGCCAGGTGACCGGCGCGCAACGGATGCCGAGTACGCGTTCGACTTCGTCGAGCAACTCCATCGGCTCGCGGCCTTCGCGGTCGAGCTTGTTGATGAAGGTGTAGATCGGTGTGTCGCGCATACGGCACACCTCCATCAGCTTGATCGTGCGCTCCTCGACGCCCTTCGCGCAGTCGATCACCATTAGCGCGGAATCGACTGCGGTCAATGTCCGGTAGGTGTCCTCGGAGAAATCTTCGTGGCCGGGCGTGTCGAGCAGGTTGACGATGCGGTCGCGATACGGGAACTGCATCACCGACGAGGTGATTGAGATTCCACGCTGTTGCTCGAGCGCCATCCAATCCGAAGTCGCATGCCGCGCCGCCTTGCGGCCCTTCACCGTGCCGGCCATCTGGATAGCGCCACCGAACAGCAGCAGCTTCTCGGTCAACGTCGTCTTGCCCGCGTCGGGGTGCGAGATGATTGCGAAGGTACGGCGGCGGGCGATTTCCGGGGGAAGCGTCGTCATCAGGCCGCGGATTCTATAGGGTTTTTGCCAATACGATTGCGTCTTCCCGTTTGCCCCGCCCCGCCGGGGCCCTGCAGCCATCACCGCATAGCCGGCGACGCCTTCCGCGTCTTCAGCAATCCAGCAGCAATAGCCAATGCGCAGGCAATCGCTGAAGATGCCGACGGTCCACGGAAATGGGTACGCAGCCTTCTCGACCGCCATTACCGCATCGACATCCGCGATTCGCATCGGCCGCAGGCGCGGCGGCAGTGGCTCGCGCTGCGCGCTCACGCGATGGGAGCGGCGACGCCGAGCGCCAACTTGAGGTCATCCCAGGCGCGGCGTTTCTGGCCCGGCGAACGCAGCAGGTAGGCCGGATGGTAGGTTGCGACCAGCGGAATCTCCCGCGGGCCGTAACGGTGCACGACGCCGCGCAGCTTGCCAATCGCGGTATCGGTATCGAGCAGCGCCTGCGCGGCGATGCGACCGACGACGAGGATGAGTTCAGGCTGCACAAGCTCAATCTGCCGGTCGAGGAAACTGCGGCATGCTCCGAGTTCTGCGGGCGCGGGGTCACGATTACCCGGTGGGCGACACTTCAGCGTGTTGGCGATGAATACGCGCTCGCGCGGCGCGCCGGCCGATTCGAGCATCGCGTTGAGCAGCTGCCCGGCGCGGCCGACGAATGGTTCACCGCGGGCGTCTTCCTCGGCGCCTGGCGCCTCGCCGACCACCATCCAACGCGCGCCCGGGTCACCGACGCCGAACACCGTCTGCGTGCGCATCGTGCTGAGTTCGCACGCAGTGCACGCGGCGACCAGGCGCTGCAATTCCTCCCAGCCGATCTCGGGCGAGGGTGTAGGAGCGGTGCTCCGCACCGCGATGGTCGGCGCTGGCTCAGCAATGACAGGTTCCACAGCGTGCTCCCGCCGCACATATACCGGCACGTCCATCGCGTCGAGGTAGAACTTCCTGACCGGGTCCATGCCTTACGCCGCGCCCGCGCTCCGGCGGCGCCGGTAAATGCGCCAGAGTTCAATCGCCGGACCGGATGCCACATAGCTGAACCCCATCAGGAACAGCACTTTCGGCGGGTTCAACGCGATCAGGATGAAGACCAGAGGTACGAGGATCAGCATCGGAAACGACACGCGCTGGCCGAGGTTCAGGTCCTTGAAGCTGTAGTAGTTGACGCGCGAGACCATCAGCGCACCGGCCAGCACCGTGAACAACAAGGCCGGTATCACAAGGTCGCTGCCTTCGAAACCGAAGTCGTGGCCGACCCAGACGAAGGTCGCCAGCAAGCCGGCGGCGGCCGGGCTCGCGAGGCCGACGAAGTAGCGGCGGTCGACGACGCCTGCCTGCGTATTGAAGCGCGCGAGGCGCATCGCTGCGCAGACCGCGTAGAAGAACGCGGCCAACCAACCGACCTTCGACCATAGCCAGCCGTACGACGCCATGCCCTCGAGTGCCCACTGGTACATGACGAGCGCGGGCGCGAGTCCGAACGAAACGAGGTCCGACATCGAATCGTATTCTTTGCCGAAATCGCTCTGCGTGTTGGTCATCCGGGCGATGCGCCCGTCGAGCCCGTCGAGGACGCCGGCGATGATGATTGCGATTGCGGCACTGGAGAAGCGCCCACCCATCGCCGCGATGATCGCGAAGAAGCCGGCGAACATCGCTGCGGTGGTGAACAGGTTCGGCAGCAGGTAGATCGCGCGGCGTGGGCCGGTGTCGTCTTGCGCCTGAGGTTCGTCGGGGTTCTGCATGCCCCCAATCATACCGGTTTAGAACCGCGATTAATCGTGTACTAGCGTTGCCAAGAGCTCCGATCCCGCAAGCACCCGGCGCCCCGGCTTCACTTGTACGCGTACGCCCGCCGGCAGGTAGACCTCGGCGATGCGGGCCATACGCACCACCGCGCAGCGCTGGCCCTGCCCGACGCGCGAACCATAGCCGACCAGCGCGCGAGGGCGTGCGAATGCCGGTGCTTCGTTGAGGATGAGGATGACATCGTCTTTCTCATCGGTCTGGATCCGCATTCCGCGCTGGCCTTTGAAGTCCAACAGCTTGCCTTCAACTGGAGCGCGCGCGCTGTATGCACCGAAGCGCGCGATGCGGATGCGTATGCGCATCGCGTTGCGGCCGAGGCATGGATCCTGCGTCGTCTCGACCAGCTCGACGATGCCGTCGACCGGACTGACCACTCCAAGCGGCTCCGGCGGCACCTCCCGCGATGGGTCCCGGAACTTCATCGCGAACACGATGACGAGGACAACGAACGGCGCCGACCACTCGGGGTTGATGAACCATGCAACGACACCCGCGACCGCGGCCGCGGTAATGAAGGGCCAGCCCTCGCGGGCGAGCCCTGGATGGGTCTGTCTGGGCATTCAGCGAATCCGGTCTGCGTGAAAAGCCGCGTATTCTACTCCGATTCATCACCAATAAAAGGCATCTTCCGGCGGAGCCCGCGACCAACCGTTTCCAGCGCGCCGGCCCGGGCCTCAGCCTGTGCGCGGGTCAGCGCCGGGCGCCCTGCGGCAAGCTCATCGGCGAGTTCGGAGGCGAACGCCCCGGAGCGAATCTCAGCTAGGATTGCCCGCATCGTGTCCCGCGTGGCGGCGTCGATGATGCGCGGGCCGCGCGTGCAGTCGCCGTATGCCGCCGTCGTCGAGATTGACTCACGCATGCCGGCGATGCCGCGCGCGTACATCAGGTCGGCGATTAACTTGATCTCGTGCAGGCACTCGAAATACGCGAGCTCCGGTGGATAGCCGGCTTCGACCAGCGTATCGAAACCGGCCTGCGCGAGCGCGGTCAGCCCACCGCACAGCACCGCCTGCTCGCCAAACAGGTCGGTCTCGGTCTCGTCGGCGAAAGTCGTTCCGAGTATCACCGCACGGCCGTGCCCGACCGCACTGGCATACGCGAGCGCGCGCGCGAGTGCGTCGCCGCTCGCGTCCTGGTGCACTGCGACAAGGCCCGGCACGCCGGCGCCCGCCTCGTAGGTTGAGCGCACCTGATCGCCAATCCCCTTCGGGGCTACCAGCAGAACATCGAGGTCGGCACGCGGGCTGATGCGGCGATAGTGGATGTTGAAACCGTGCGCAAACACCAGAGCGGCCTGCGGCTTCATCGCACCTTCGAGTACTTCTTCGTACAGCGCAGGTTGCGCGTCATCAGGTACGAGTAGCATCACGAGGTCCGCACGCTGTGCGGCGGCGGCCGGTGCGCACACGGTCATCCCGTCCGCAGCGGCCCGCGCGCCTCGCGGTGAGCCATCGCGCAACGCGACCACGGCTTCGACGCCGGAGTCGCGCAGGTTGAGCGCGTGGGCGCGTCCTTGTGCGCCGTAGCCGAACACCGCGACACACAGCCCGTCGAGGCCACCGGGCGCAATATCTTTGTCGGTCCAGGAACGAAGTGTCATAAGCGCTACAGGTTGCTAGAATCCGCGGATGCGCACAAGCCGATTCCCGTTGAACACCGTCAAGGAGACACCCGCCGATGCCGAAATCGTCAGCCACCAGCTGATGCTGCGCGCCGGGTTGATCCGCAAGCTCGCGGCCGGGCTGTACACCTGGCTGCCCCTCGGCCTCAGGGTGATGCGCAAGGTCGAGCGAATCGTGCGCGAGGAGATGGACCGCGCCGGCGCGCTGGAGCTTCTGATGCCGGCCGTGCAGCCGGCCGAGCTGTGGCAGGAAACCGGGCGCTGGGACAAGTACGGCCCGCTGCTGTTGCGCATGAAAGACCGCCACGAGCGTGACTACTGCTTCGGGCCCACGCACGAAGAGGTCATCACCGACTACGCGCGCCGCGAGTTGAAGAGCTACCGGCAGTTACCCATAACCTATTACCAGATTCAGACCAAGTTCCGCGACGAAATACGCCCACGCTTCGGCGTGATGCGCGCGCGCGAGTTCCTGATGAAGGACGCCTATTCGTTCCACGACTCGCAGGCATCTTTGCAGGAGACCTACGACCGGATGTACGACGCGTACGCGCGCGTGTTCGAACGCGCAGGTCTGCGCTTCCGTGCAGTGCGCGCCGCGACGGGTGAGATTGGCGGCAGCCATTCACACGAGTTCCACGTGCTTGCCGATTCCGGTGAAGACGCAATCGCATTTTCGGACACGAGCGATTACGCAGCGAACGTCGAGCTGGCTGAAGCGCTTGCACCGGCAGGTGGCGCGCCGGCTGCAGCGCACGAACTCGAAAAGATCGCGACGCCGGGCGTACGCACCATGGACGACCTGTGCGCGAAGCTCGGCATAGCCGCAGCCGCGGGCGTGAAGACGCTGATGGTCGACGGCGATGACGGCGCACCGGTGGCGCTGGTCGTGCGCGGCGACCACGAACTCAACACCGTGAAGGCAGAGCTGCTCGACGGTATCGCCGCACCGCTCACCTTCACCGACGAGGCGCGCATCCGGAAGGCCGTCGGCGCCGGCCCGGGTTCGCTCGGGCCCGTGGGGCTCAAGGTCCGTGTGATTGTCGATCGCGCTGCGGCCGCGCTCGCGGACTTCACCTGCGGCGCGAACGCGGACGGCTTCCATTACACCGGTGTGAACTGGGGCCGGGACGTCGAACTTGCCGAGACCGCAGACCTGCGGCGTGTCGTCGACGGCGACCCGAGCCCCGATGGGCGCGGCACGCTGTCCATCGCGCGCGGCATCGAGGTCGGGCACATCTTTCAGCTCGGAACCGGTTACAGCAGCGCGATGGGCGCGACCGTCGTTACCGAGGATGGCGGCGAAACGCCGATGCTGATGGGGTGTTACGGCATCGGCGTCTCACGGATCGTCGCTGCGGCAATCGAGCAGAACCACGATGACCGCGGCATCGTCTGGCCGGGCCCAATCGCACCGTTCCAGGTCGCGGTACTGCCGATGAATGCGCACAAATCTGATGCCGTGCGTGCCGCTGCAACCGACCTGCACGACGCGCTCGCCGCAGCGGGCATAGAGGTGCTGCTCGACGACCGCGACGCGCGGCCGGGCGTGATGTTCGCCGAGATGGAACTCATCGGCATCCCCCACCGCATCGTCATCGGCGAGAAAGGCCTCGCCGCAGGCACGGTCGAGTACAAGGGCCGGCAGGATGCGGAGGCGGTGATGGTGAAAGTGGGTGATGTGGTTGAGTTCCTCACCCAGCAGCTAAGCGGAAATTGATCGCGGTGCGGAGCACCGCTCCCACGCTGGTGCTAATAGCGTTGTTCGCGACGATGCCGGTGCACGCGCAGCCGGTAGAACCGGACCCGGCGCTGCGCGCGGCATTGGCCGATGCGGTTGCGGCGAGCGACAGTTTTAATGACCGTTTCGACGCTGAGGTGTGGCTGCTCGACATGTCGCAACGGCTGGCTCCGCGCGTCGCCGACACGACGCACCGGATCGAACTGCTGCGGCTCGTACACCGCGAGGCGCGCCGAGCCGGGCTACCGCCGGAACTCGTGCTCGCCGTAATCGAAGTTGAGAGTGGTTTCGACCGCTTCGCTGTATCACGCGCGGGCGCGCAAGGGCTGATGCAAATCATGTCCTTCTGGCTCGACGAACTCGAGGTCGAGCACACGAATCTATTCGATGCGGCGCTGAATCTGCGGATGGGTTGCACGATACTCAAGTACTACCTTGACCGTGAGAACGGCGAACTCACGAACGCGCTCGCACGTTACAACGGCAGCGCGGGCCGCCGTGAGTACCCGGACCGCGTGCTGTCCGCGCTGTCCGAACGGTGGTACCGGCAATGAAAACCGCGAAGATCAGGGTCACAGGCCGTGTGCAGGGCGTATGGTTCCGCGGCTCCGCCGCGGAGCAAGCAGCGCGCCTGGGGGTCACCGGTTGGGCCAAAAATTGCCCGGATGGCAGCGTCGAAGTTATCGCGTGCGGGCCAGCCGACGGCGTGGACGCTCTGGTCGAATGGCTACGACGCGGCCCCCGCCTCGCGCGCGTTGACGGCATTGAGGTCGAACCGGTGGTGCTGGACGAAGTGCCGCTCACATTTACAGTGCTTTAAAAATTCGCGAATCACAGATTCGCTCCCACAGGATTGCAAAAAAAACCCCGCCGAAGCGGGGTTTTTTTTACAGCTTGTCGCTTTGCTTACCGGCCGAGGTAACGGCGGTCCGAATCCTCGGTGCGGCCGATTTCCCAGGCGCCACGGTTACGCGCGTGCTGGACGGCGGCGTCGACGTCGTTCTGCATCGGGTGCGTAACGACGCTGAGCTCCTGGTTCGGATGAATCAGGTCCGCGTCCTGGATCTTGGCAGCGTTTTCCTTGTACAGCAGCGGCCACTGATACGAGTTGCCGTACACTTCGCCGCGACCGGCGATGCGCCACAGGCTGTCGCCGCCGACGACGCGGTAAGTGCTACGCGCCGAACGCAGTTCCGACAGCAGGCGGTTCAGCAATTCGACCGCACGACGGCCTTCGCCGTTGTTGATTGCCTGGTCCGCCTGACGGAGCCGGCCCTGCTGGTCCGCGTTCAGGTTCGTGTACTGACGCGCCTGCACGATCAGCTGGCGTGCTTCACCGAGCGCACGGCGGTCGGCCTCACGCGCTTCAGCGGCTGCGCGTGCAGCACGCTCCGCCTCAAGTTCAGCCGCGGTCGGACCGGTGGCTTCCGGCGCGGGCTGGGTTGCACATCCGGATACGGCGAGCCCGAGCAACGCCGCCATCAACAAAGTCTTGCCAGAAACCATGGTCATTTTTGTTCTCCATCCCGCAAGTGGTTGATTCTAAATCGTAAGCTTCCAAACACTAGCACCGTGCCGGAATACCGTCAAGTAGGTGATAACCGGCATTATCCTTACGATTCAGGTATTTGAGCCCTATACTTGAGCACCTGAATCGAATACGGTGCGCTCGATGACAGTGTACATCCGTAGGAATGCAAAACCATGACGGCCGTCACGCTTTACCATAATCCCGAGATTCTCGTCCTTTACTACAGCCGCCATGGCGCGACCGCGCAACTCGCTCGCGAAGCGGCACGCGGCGTCGAATCCGTCTCGGGCTGCACCGCCCGTCTGCGCACCGTGCCCGCGGTGTCGCCGGTCACCGAAGCCGTTGAGCCCGCCGTTCCTGCGGACGGGCCGCCTTACGCGACGCACGCGGATCTGCGCGAATGTGCGGGTCTGCTGCTCGGCAGCCCGACGCGATTCGGCAATATGGCCGCCCCGCTCCGCTATTTCATTGATACCACTTCTGCACTGTGGGTGTCGGCCGACCTCGCCGGCAAACCCGCCGGCGTGTTCACTTCGACGACGACGCCGCACGGCGGACAGGAATCGACGCTGCTGACGATGATGCTCCCGTTGCTGCACCACGGCATGCTGCTGGTCGGCCTTCCGTACACCGAAGCCAGCGTGACCGAAACCGACGGCGGTGGGGGGCCGTACGGCGCGTCGCACCTGGCTCGCGACGAGAGCGCGCCAAAGCTCACCCCCGCAGAGGTTGAGCTTGCGCGCGCGCTCGGAAGGCGCGTCGCGGAGACCGCGGTGAAGCTCGCGCGATGAGGCGCGGGCTCCTCTATGCAAGGCTGGTTCGCGGCTGCTGGGCAGGCCTGTTCTTCTCTCAGCTGTTCTGGTGGGGCTGGATTGTTCCCGAGATGCCGGTGCCGCGCGTCGTGATGATCGTTATCGCCGCAGGGCCGCTGTTGTTGCCGTTACGGGGATTGCTGCATGACCGCCCGCGCAGCTACTTCTGGTTCAACTTGCTGCTGCTGCCGTACTTCGTGATTGCAATCGGCGCACTTTACGCCACAGGTGGCGACCACCGCTTCGCGTGGGCACAGCTCGCGCTGACCGTCGTTGGATTTGCTGCCGCGTTCATGCGTTCAAGATCTCTTTGACCAAGGGGATGGTTAGCCGCCGCTGCTGCGACAGCGACGCGTGGTCGAGCCGTTCGAGCAAGCCATAAAGGCTCACCATGTCGCGCGGCGCATGCTTCAGCAGGTAGCGGCCGACTTCATCGGGCAGTTCGAGGCCGCGGCGGCGTGCACGCAGTGCGAGTGCCGCGAGCCTGCCATCGTCGTCCAGCGGTTGTAACCGGAACACCGGCCCGGCCGCGAGGCGCGACGCGAGGTCCGGCAATGTGAGGCCCAGCGCGCCCGGCACATTGGCGCCTGCCGCCAGCCAGCAGCCGCCGCGCGCGCGCAGCGCATTGAACAGCACGAAGAGCGCGCGCTCCCACCCGGCATCGCCGGCGATGCCGTCCACGTCATCAATACAGACAAGGTCGTATTGCTCCCAGTTCTCGATGACTTGTGGCGGCAGCGCGGCGCAACGGTGCAACGGCAGCAGCGCGGCGCGTCGGCCGGCCTGCTCAGCTTCCACGCACGCCGCCTGTAGCAGGTGCGTGCGCCCGGCGCCTGCGGCGCCGTGCAGGAACACGACCGGCTCGCCGCGGCCGGCGGCGGCATCGCGCACAGCCTGTACGGCAGCGGCATTCGGACCCGCATGAAAAGTCGCGAACACCGCCCCGTCGGTCAGCCCGACTCCAAGCGGCAGCTGTACGCCCATCAGCGGGTCGCTTGGCGCAGGCCGGCCGCCCTGCGCGACCAGATGGCCAGGTACTGCAAGCCGCTGAACACGGTGGTCAGTAGCGTGATGACGATCCACATATCGATGAACACTGGGGCGACCTGGTTGGCAGCCGCATAGACGACAAGCAGCACGCAGACAATCTGCGCGAAGGTGTTGATCTTCGACAGCACGCTCGGCACAACCTCCACGTTCTCCAGCAGGTAATGGTGTGACACGATCCAGACAACGATGATCAGGTCGCGCGCGAACACCGTCAGCACCAGCCACCAGGGCAGAATGCCGAGCCAGCCGAGCGTGATGAAACAACCGACGAGCAGCAACTTGTCGGCGACAGGGTCAAGGATGGCGCCAAGCGAAGTCTCCCAACCGAAACGCTT
>JAIVGZ010000050.1 GCA_020201335.1 Natronospirales bacterium | reverse complement strand
CCGGCGGTGCCTGGTCGAGGCAGTGGTGTCGCCGGACTTTCCTGCGCTCGGGCGCACGGTCAAGGGCATGCAGTTCCGTACACGCTATAACGCGGCAATCCTGTCGGTGCACCGCGCGGGCGAGCAGGGCGAACGCAAAGTAGGTGACATGCGGCTGCAGGTCGGCGACACGCTGTTGATGTCGACCGACCAGGCGTTCGTCGACCAATACCGTTCGCGCCGTGACTTCCTGCTGGTCAGCGCGCTGAACGACTCGACGCCACCGGATTTCCACCGCGCGCCGCGCGCGCTGGCAATCCTCGCGCTAATGGTCGCGGCCGCTGCGTTCGAGCTCCTGTCGATGTTGGAAGCCGCGTTTATGGCTGCCGGCGCGATGATCATGTCGCGCTGCGTGACTGTCGGCCGTGCGCGCACCGGCATCAACTACTCGGTGCTGCTCGTGATTGGCGCGTCGTTCGCGCTCGGTGCGGCGGTCGCCGGCACCGGGCTCGCCGATGGCGCGGCGACTTTCCTGGTCAACGGCATCGCCTCGCCACTTATTGCGCTCGCGGCGATTTATTTCCTGACGGCGATGTTCACCGAGCTGATTACAAACAATGCAGCAGCGGTGCTGATGTTCACGATTGCCATGGCGACCGCCGAGCAGCTGGGCGTCAGCCCGATGCCGTTCGTCGTTGCTGTGATGTTCGGCGCGTCGGCGGCATTCCTGACGCCGATTGGCTACCAGACCAACCTGATGGTGATGGGCCCCGGCGGTTATCGGCTCGCCGACTATGTGCGCATCGGCCTGCCGATGAGTCTGATAGCATTCGCGGTCTCGATTATCGTCATACCCCTCATCTGGCAATTCTAGGAGCGCAGTGATGGATCTGATTCGGCCGCACGGCGGCGAACTCATCGACCTTTTCTCCATTGACGGGGCGCGCGATGCGCGCGACCTGCCGTCGTGGGACCTGAACGCGCGCCAGCTGTGCGACATCGAGCTCCTGATGAACGGCGCGTTCAGCCCGCTGACCGGGTTCATGGGCAAGGCCGATTACGAACGCGTGCTCGCCGATATGCGGCTCGCCGACGGCACGCTCTGGCCGCTGCCGGTCACGCTGGATGTATCCGAGGCGTTCGCCGCCGGCGTCGAGCCGGGCGCACGCGTCGCGCTACGCGACCCGGAAGGCGTGCTGGTTGCGGTGCTGGAAGTGGCGGACAAGTGGCAACCGCACCGCACCGCCGAAGCGCAAAAGGCATTTGGCACGAAGGATGTCACACATCCGGCGGTTGACTACTTGCTCAACCGCTCGGGCCCCGTGTACCTCGGCGGGCGCGTGCTGGGCGTCGAGGCGCCGTCGCACTACGACTTCGCGACCTTGCGCGACACGCCCGCGGAGATGCGCGCGAAATTCTCGAAGTGGGGCTGGCGGCGGGTCGTCGCGTTCCAGACGCGCAACCCGATGCACCGCGCGCACCTCGAGATCACGCACCGGGCCGCGCGCCAGGTCGAGGCGAACCTGTTGATCCACCCGGTGGTGGGCCTGACGAATCCGGGCGACATCGACCACTACTCGCGCGTGCGCTGTTACGAGCACCTCTTGAAGCGCTACCCCGAGCAAACCACGACGCTGTCGCTGCTGCACCTCGCGATGCGCATGGGCGGCCCGCGCGAGGCGCTGCTGCACGCGATCGTGCGCAAGAACTACGGCTGCACACATTTCATCGTCGGCCGCGACCACGCGGGCGTCGGCGATTACTACGGCCCGTACGAAGCGCAGGAGTTGCTGGCAAAATTTGAAAGCGAGCTCGGCATCGCGATCGTGCCGTTCGAGATGATGGTGTTCGTGCAGGAGCGTGCCGAGTACGTGCCGATGGGTGAAGTGCGCGAAGGCGAGACCGTGCTGAACATCTCCGGCACCGAGTTCCGGCGGCGGCTGCAGCAGGGGCTCGAAATTGAAGACTGGTTCTCGTACCCGGAGGTGGTCGCCGAGTTGCGCAAGACGCACCCGCCGAAGAACAAGCAGGGCTTCACGGTGTTCTTCACCGGGCTGTCCGGTGCCGGTAAGTCGACGATTGCGAACGCGCTGATGGTGAAGCTACTGGAACTCGGTGGGCGCTCGGTCACGTTGCTGGACGGCGACCTGGTGCGCAAGCACCTCTCGAGCGAGCTTGGCTTTTCGAAAAAGCACCGCGACATCAACATCCGGCGCATCGGCTATGTGGCGAGCGAGATCACGAAGGCGGGTGGCGTTGCGATCTGCGCGCCGATCGCGCCGTACCGCCAGACGCGCCGCGATGTGCGCGAGGAGGTCAGCGAGTTCGGTGGCTTCATTGAGGTCCATGTCGCGACCGCGCTCGAGACCTGTGAGGCGCGCGACCGCAAGGGGTTGTATGCGAAAGCACGCGCGGGTGTGATTAAAGAGTTCACCGGCATCTCGGACCCGTACGAGGAGCCGGAGCAGGCCGAAATCACGATTCATACCGAGGATTGCTCGCCGGACGAGGCCGCGCAGCGCATCCTGCTGAAGCTGGAGGCGCTCGGCTACCTCTGAATCTGATACAGTAATTCGTGGCGTTAGGGAGCGACAAAACGCGACTGAGCATCGTCGTAGCCGGCAGCGCGCTGGTGCTGCTGGGTGCGGCGGTGATGGCGGGTTGGGTGATGGGGATCCCCCGCTTTGTGCAGGTCGCGCCGACTTGGGTGCCGACGGTGTTCAACGCCGGCCTCGGCCTGCTGTTGTTCGGCGTTGGCCTGCTGGCGGCGCTACGCCGCCTTCGCACAACCAGCTTCATTGCCGGCGCGCTGCTTGCGACCGTCGGCATCCTCACGCTCGCCGAATACTTTTTCAGCACGAACTTCGGCATCGACGAGGTGTTCGTGCGCGATGCGCTCAGCCCGGTCGAGTCTATACCGGGCCGCATGTCGGCGAACGCCGCCGCTCTGCAGCTGCTGGTCGGAGTCACTCTGCTGTTCGCCACATTGCGCGACTCGCGCGATGCGGCGGCGATTGTCGCGTGGGCGTCCGGCTGGCTGCTGCTGGTCGCCGGCGCGTGGGTGGTGTTTCCGCTGCCCGAGCTCGATTGGACCGGCTGGTTCGGCTTCAAGCAGATGTCGTATCCCGAGGGGGTCGGCTGCCTCGTCGGCGGGATCGGCCTGCTCGCGCTCTCGCACCGCTGGGGCGACGACCCGGTCGCGCTCCGGTCGGACCGGCTCGCCGCGCTGATTTTCCTTTTGCTCGCTGCGGTTGGCGTCAACATGTGGCAGGCGCTGACGAGCGTCGACCTGATGCGCGTGCAAACCGCGACGCAGCTCGCGGCACGCAGCATCGAGGCGCAGCTGCGCAACGAGCGGCGAGACCTCTACGCGGCGTTCCAGCGGCTGAACGCGCGCCTCCAACGCGCCGAAGGGCGCGTGACGCTCGACGACTGGACGGCGGACGCTGAGGATTATGTGGACCAGATTCCGAGCATCCGCTCGCTGCAGCTGCTCGACGCCGAGGGCCAAATCCTGCGCCTGGTCACGCGGCGGCCGGAGCTCACGATCCCCGACGACCTTATGTACACCTTCGACGAACAGCGCGCGCGTATGTTCGAGCGGGCGCTGGCCACGATGCAACTGGTGGTCAGCCCACCGATGGAAATGCGGCTCGGCGGCAAGGGCTTCATGTTACTGATGCCGTTCGAGACCGTCGGCGGGCCGATGGTGCTGGTCGTCGGCATGGCCTATGCGGAGGTGTTCGAGGCGATCCTCGGCGATGTGGCGCCTGGTTACGCGCTCGACGTGCACATCGGCGGCGAAGCGATCTTCGAGCGCACCGGCGGCACGGTGCCGTCGGACGAGATTCCTCTTGCGCGGCTGTCGTTGTCCGCGCCGGAGGCGCCCTGGGAGATCCGGGTCTGGCCGTTACGGGAGCGGGGCTTCGCGCCACAGGGCGCGCTGCCGCTGGCGGTGCTGCTGCTCGCGCTCGCTGGGTCGCTGATGGTGGCGGTCGCGTTCCGATATGCGATGCTCGCGCGGTCGGGGTTGGCGGCTGCAGTGCACGCGAATGAGCGGCTGCGCAGCGAGCGCTCCATCAGCGACACGATTTGGCAGCATTCAAACGATGTGCTGTGCACAACGGACCGGGACGGCGTGTTTGTGCGGGTCAGCGCAGCGGCGCAGGAGTTGTGGGGCTACAAGCCGGAGGAGCTCGAGGGGCGCTCGGCGTTGGAGCTCGTCATCGCGGATGATCTTGAGCGCACCGAGCGGGTGCGCGACGGCGTGCCGGCCGGGACGGCCGTGCACGGGTTCATCAATCGGATGCGGCATCGCAACGGCTCGATCGTTTACGTGAGCTGGTCGGCGCAGTGGTCGGAGGTGCTCGGCCTGAACGTCGCGCTTGCGCGAAACATCACGGCCTTGATGGAGCACGAGCGCGAGCTTGCTGCAGGCGAGGAACGCCTGCGCGTCGCAGTCGAGCAAACGGGCCGACTGGTGTTTGACCGCGCGGCGGACGCCACGCACTCGCACTGGGTCGGCGACCCGGTTGCGCTGCTCGGCATGACGCGCGAGGAGCTCGCGGCGCTCAGCGACGACGCTTACTGGCAGCGCACACACCCGGAGGACCGGAAGGCCGCGGGAGAAGCGTTCGAGCGTGCATTGGCCGAAGGTGGGAGCTTCCGTATCCGCTACCGCTGGCAGTGCCCGAACGGCCGTTGGATCTGGATGGAGGACGCCGGCGCCGTAATCGATGGCCGCCTGGTCGCGGTAAAGACCGACATTACCGAGCAGCGCGAGGCCGAAGCGTCGCTGGAGGAACGCGTCGCGTTGCGCACGCGCGAGCTCGTCCACGCGAATACCGAGCTCGAGGCGTTCAGCTACTCGGTGTCGCACGACCTGCGCACGCCGCTTCGTGCTATCTCCGGTTTCTCCGAACTCCTGCGCGAGCAGTATTCGGACCAGCTCGACGAGACCGCTATCCACTACCTCCAGCGCATCGAGACCGGCGCAGGCCGAATGAGCCTGCTGATTGACGACCTTTTGACGCTCGGCCAGGTGTCCAGGCGGGAATTGGCCCTGCAGACAGTGAACCTGTCGGCTATGGCAAAGGAGGTCGTCGACCGCTTGCGGGAGAGCGAACCTGGGCGCAGGGTGGACTTGCGGGTTGCGCCTGACCTGACCGCCCGGTGCGACCCCCGGCTCGCCGAGATCGTGCTGGAGAACCTGCTCGGCAATGCGTGGAAATTCACCCGAGATAGCGACCCGGCGGTCATCGAAGTCGACCGTATTGACGGCGCGTTCCGCGTGCGCGATAACGGGGTCGGGTTCGACATGGACCATGCCGGGCAGCTGTTCGGCGTGTTTCAAAGGCTGCACGGGATTAACGAGTTTCCCGGGACCGGCATCGGGCTGGCCACCGTAAAAAGAATAGTCGAGCGCCACGGTGGTTCGACCTGGGCGAAAGGAGAAATAGGGAAAGGTGCGAGCTTTTTCTTCACATTCTCCGGATAAGCCGCTGCGGGTCTTGTTGGTCGAGGACTCGCCGGCCGACGCCGAGCTGCTTGTGCGCGAACTCGACCGGTGCCTCGAGTCATTCACCTGGGAGCGCGTCGACACGCTGGCCGCGTTGAACCTTGCGCTGCTCGAACAACCGGATTTCGCGCTCGTCGATATCGTGATGCCGTCGCTCGACGGCACTGAGGCGCTGCGTGCCGCGCGGCTGCGTTGGCCAGACCTCCCGATCATCGTCGTGACCGGGAACCTCGATGACCGCCTTGCGGCGCGCGTGCTGGATGCGGGCGCCAGCGATTACCTTTTGAAAGACCGGCTGGGCCGGTTGGGTGGCGCGATAGAACGCGCGCTGCACGTGCGGTGGTCGCGCGAGCAGGCGTCGTCGCTGATCGGCGGTCAGAATCGGATCCTGTCCGGTATCGCGACGGGTGCGCCGCTGGCCTCTACGCTGGAAGCAATCGTACGGCTGGTTGAAGCGCAGGCACCGGGCATGCTGTGCTCGATTCTGCGCGTGGTGGACGGTGTGTTGCGGCCGGGCGCGGGGCCGAGCATGCCGGACGTATACAACAAGGCGGCGGATGGTCACCCGATCGGGCCAAGTGTTGGCACTTGCGGCACCGCTGCCTGGAGCGGCGTTGAGGTCGTCGTCACTGACATCGAGCGCGACCCACTGTGGGAGGGGCTGCACGAATACGTGCTCCCGTTCGGGCTTCGTGCGTCATGGGCACGGCCGGTGTGTGCGTCGAACGGCAAAGTGCTCGGCGTGTTCTCGATGTACTACACCGAGCGGCGAGGGCCGACCGACGACGAGCGCCGGCTCCTGGACATCGGCGTCGGCATGGCCGGTGTCGCCCTGCAGAAGGCGAGCACCGAGGCGTCGCAGAAGCTCGCGCTCCAGGTGATTTCAGAGCTCGCTGAGGGCGTGATGATCTTCGACCGCGAGTTCCGGCTCGTTGATGCAAACCCGGCATTCGTGCGTGTGGTCGGCTGGCGGCTGAATGACGTAAAGGGCACTACACCGGATTTCCTCAGTCCAGATGGCGAAGACGCCGCGTTGGCCCGCGACATACGTACCGCGCTAGACACGCAAGGCAACTGGCAGGGCGAAATCTCGTGGCGCCGCAAAAGCGGCGAACGGTTCCCGGCGCTGATGAGCTTCAGCGCAGTGCACTCGGAAGGTGTGCTGTCGCATTACGTTGGCGTGTTCAACGACATCAGCACTTCCCGCGATTACGAGCAGCGTCTCGCGTACCTGTCGAGTCACGATCCCCTGACGCAACTGGTGAACAGAGAAGCGTTCACCGAGCGGCTGAACAGCGCGATGACCAATGCACGGCGCGCCGGTTACTGCGTCGGCGTCATCGTGCTGGACATCGACAACTTCAAGACTGTCAACGACTCGCTCGGCCACGCCGCGGGCGACCAGATGCTGCAGACAGTCGCGGCGCGGCTGCGCGACCTCGTGCGAGACACCGATGTAATCGCGCGGCTCGGCGGTGACGAGTTCGCGGTGCTGCTCGCGGAGGTCGACCTCCCGGACGACTGCGCGGTATTTATCGAGCGCGTATTCGAAGCGATGCGCGCGCCGTTTCTGGTCGATGGGCACGAGGTATTCGCAACCTGCAGCGCCGGCGTCTCGGTGTTCCCGTCGGATACGACGCAGAGCGCAATGCTGCTCGGCAACGCCGACGCCGCGATGTACCGGGCGAAAGCCGCTGGCCGCAACACCTACCAGTTCTTCTCGTCGGAGATGAACACGCAGACGCTGGAGAACCTGGTTCTGGCGAACAGCCTGCGCCACGCGCTCGCTCAAGATGAGTTCGTTTTGCACTACCAGCCGCGCTTCGTCGCGAAGACGCGCGTGATGACAGGCGTCGAGGCGCTGGTCCGTTGGCTGCATCCGGACCAAGGCCTCGTGCCACCTGGCAAGTTCATCCCGGTCGCAGAAGACACCGGGCTGATAGGCGACATCGGCGAATGGGTGCTGCGCGAGGCCTGTCGTCAGGCCATGGCGTGGCGCGCGCAGGGGCACCCGCCCATCTGCATGGCGGTAAACCTGAGCGCGCGCCAACTGCAGTCGCCAGGTTTCGGTGGTCAGGTCGCGCGTGTGCTCGAGGAGACCGGCTTGCCGCCGGGCGACCTGGAGCTGGAAATCACCGAGAGCATGCTGATGCGTGACCCGATGGCCGCGGCCGCGACGATCGCGAACCTGCACGGCCTCGGGGTACGCATCGCAATCGACGACTTCGGCACCGGCTACTCTTCGCTGAGCTACCTGAAGCAGTTCACAATCGATGACATCAAGATCGACCGCGCGTTCGTCACCGGCTTGCCGGACGACGCCGACGACATCGCGATCGTGCGCGCAATCATCGCGGTGGCGGCCAGCCTGGGAATGCGTACCGTCGCCGAAGGTGTAGAGACCGACGCTCAGCTCAACTGCCTGACGGGCCTCTCGTGCGACGAAGTGCAGGGTTATCTGCTGGGCCGGCCACTGCCGGCAGACAAGTTGGTGTTCTGAGCATGGACGACGAAGTGGTGCGTTTGCGAGCGGAGTACGACGCGTTGGTGCACGCGATTTCGCACGACTTGCGCGCCCCGCTGCGCAGTATTACCGGATTCGGCGCTGCGCTGCGCGAGGAGTACGCCGGCAAATTAGGTGACGACGGCGAGCGGTACCTGCAACACATGATGGACGGCGCACTGGTCCTCAGCGAATCGTTCGATGGGCTGCTGGAGCTTTCCCGGGTCGGGACGGCGCCGCTGGTACGCGCCGAGGTAGACCTCGTGCCGCTCGTGCGCGATACGCTGGACAAGTTGCGTGCGGGCGCGCCACCGCGCGAGGTTGATTTACAGACGCCAAAGCGCCTTGTCGTGTCTGCTGACCGGATGCTGACGCGGCTCCTTGTGCGGCATCTGGTCGGTAACGCGTGGCGATTCACTGCCGAGAACGCGATTACTGAGATTCGGCTATCGGCCGACGGTAGTGAGGGCGCGCCGCAGGTAACGCTGGCGGACAACGGCGTCGGCTTCGACCCGAGCCTCACCACGGGGGCGGGCATCGGACTCGCGGTGGTACGGCGTATAATCGAGCGACATGGTGGATGGATCGAAGTCGACTCGCAACAGGACCAGGGAACGACCGTCAGGTTCGCAATGGAGTGAACGCATGCTGCTACTCGTAGAGGATAATCCGAGCGACGAAGAGCTCACGCTCCGCGCGCTGCGCAAGCACAACATCGTCAAAACGGTAACAATTCCACGGCCAGCACAAGCTGCTTGCTCCTGTGGGTTCACCGGCTCTTCGGGAGCCGGCTGTAACCCACAAGTCGCTACGCATCTGTGCCCGGCCGTGGCTGCGAGCCAGTGTGCGACCTGCGGCGAGCCAATGTGGGAGCGGTGCTCCGCACCGCGATTCGCCACGGCCAGCACAAGCTGCTTGCTCCTGTGGGTTCACCGGCTCTTCGGGAGCCGGCTGTAACCCACAAGTCGCTACGCATCTGTGCCCGGCCGTGGCTGCGAGCCAGTGTGCGTCCTGCGGCGAGCCAATGTGGGAGCGGTGCTCCGCACCGCGATTCATGATTGGCACCGCGGCCGTCCATACCCCGAACACCACCAACGCCGCTCCCGCAACCCGCCGCCACGCACCGCTCCTGAGAACCTGACCCCCGCGCCCGGCGAGCAGCACGACACCGGCGACCGCCGGAACGGTCCCGACCCCGAATGCACCCATCACCAGCGCGCCGTTAAGCGCACTCCCGGCGACCGCGGCGGCGCCGAGCATCGCGTACACCAGCCCGCATGGGAGCCAACCCCAAATCAAACCGAGGCCGAGCGCCGGCCACACGCCGTCGCGCCGCGCAAGCCGGCCCGCGAGCGGGGCGAGGCGCATCCAGAAACGCGTACCGATGCGCTCGAGCCACTGCGGCCCGCGCGTGGCGGTCAGCGTGCGAATGCCAATCAGGATTAGCACGACGCCGAACGCAACGCGCAACACCGGCGGCGTCGCGAGCGCAGCCCCGATGGTGCCGACGAGCGCGCCGGCGATCATGTAGCCGGACACGCGGCCGATTGCGAGCAGCAGCGCGTTGCGCGCGGGGCGGGCGCTGCCGCCTCCAAGCGCACCGGCGATGCCGCCGCACATCGCAAGGCAATGCGCCGATCCGGCGAGGCCGGCGAGCAGGGCAGCGGCGAGGGTCAGCGGCTCAGTCATCGGTATCGGGCGGCTTGCTATCGTCGTCGAGCACGATTTTCCACGCCGGTGTTTCGAGGTCGTCGAATTGGCCGTCGTCGGTTGCCCAGAAGAACAACCAGACGGCGACGCCGAGCAGAACCAGCGACAGCGGCACCAGAATGTAGAGCGCCTGCATCATCGCGCCGGCCCGTATAGCTTCAGCGAGTTCAACACGACAACGAGTGAACTGGCGGCCATGCCGATTGCAGCAAGCCAGGGCGGAACGAAGCCGGCGGCGGCAAGCGGGATGGCGCTCAGGTTGTAGGTGAGCGAGAGCCCGAGGTTCTGGCGGATCGTCGCGAGCGTCCGGCGCGCCCGCATGAACCCGGTGGCGATTGGCGTTGGCGTTTCTCCCAAGACAATCATGCCCGCGGTCGATTGCGCGAGGGCCGAACCGCTCCCGAGCGCGATCGCGACATCGGCGCCGGCGAGCACCGGCGCGTCGTTCACGCCATCGCCGACTACCGCAACAATATGCCCAGCCGCCTGCAGCTCGCGCACACGCGCGAGTTTCTGTTCTGGCGACATGCGCGCTGCGCTGCGCTCGATGCCGAGTTCGGTGGCGACTGCCGCAACCGCGGGCTCCGCGTCGCCGGACAGCATCTCTACCGCGATGCTGTCGGCGCGCAGCCGATCGACCAGCGCTTTTGCGCCCCGGCGCACCGTGTCAGTGAGTGCGAAGCTCACGATGGGGCCATGGCCGTCGCTAAGCACGACGCCCGGCGTGGCATCCGCACCCTTGCCCAATCGATACCGCACCCCATCAACCGTACCTTCGACGCCTTCATGGCGTACCACTTTCAGGTTGCGTACCGGGCGGCCGTCATCGTAGGGGCGGAACGCCTTCGCGATGGGGTGTTCGGCGGCGCGCTCGAGGGCTGCAGCGATTTGTAAGGCGTCGCGAATCACAGATTCGCTCCCACCGGTCACAGGCGACACACCTGAGATTCGCATATCGCCGTGCGTCAGGGTTCCGGTCTTGTCGAACACGATGGTGTCCGCGCGCGCGAGCGTCTCGAGCGCATCGGCGCGCGTGACGAGTAGACCGTCGCGCGCCAGCGCGAGCGTCCCGGAAGTCAGCGCAACCGGCGTGGCGAGCGCAAGCGCGCAAGGGCACGCGACGACCAGTACCGCGAGCGTAATGGGCAGCGCGCGCGCCGGGTCAAGCTGGAGCCATACGGCGAAGGTACACACTGCGAGCGCGAGTACGACGACGACGAACCAGCGCGCGACGCGGTCAGCAAGCAGAGCGATGCGTGGGCGCTCGCCCTGCGCGCGTGCAAGCAGCCGGCCGATGCCTGAGACCAGCGTCCCTGTGCCGGCGCTGCGAACTTTGACTTCGACCGGCGCGTCGAGGTTCAGGCTTCCGGCAATCACGCGGCCACCAATCGTGCGGGGCAGTGGTGTCGATTCGCCGGTGAGCAGGGATTCGTCGACTTCGGTTTCGCCGGCGACGATGGTGCCGTCGCAAGGGAAGCGGTCGCCGGCGCGCACGCGGATGTGGTCGCCGGGGTTCAATTCCAGAGCGCCGACAAATTCAGACGGAATCGCGGTGCGGAGCACCGCTCCTACATTCGGCATCGCGGTGCGGAGCACCGCTCCCACATTGTGAATCCTTTCGGCGGTATCTGGCACCAACCTTCCCAGCGCCTCTGTCATCCGGCCCGCCTTGTGGCGCGCGGCCATCTCGAACCAGCGACCTGTCAGCAGGAAGAAGGTGAACATCGCAACCGAATCGAAATACACCTCGGCGCCGCCACGCAATGTAACGACAACGCTCGCGGTGAACGCGAGCAGGATTGCGACCGCTATCGGGAGGTCCATGCCCGGTGCGCGGTGGCGGAGACCGCGCCACGCGCCTGCGAAGAACGGTTGCGCCGCGTAGAGCACGACCGGTGTGGTGATAAGCAGCGACACCCAGTTGAACAGGTTACGTGTTTCCGCATCGAGGTCCGCACCGTCACCGATGTACACGGCAATCGCGTACATCATCACCTGCATCATGCCGAGCCCGGAGACCCAGAGCCGCTTCAGCAGTGCGCGGCGCTCGCGCGTCATCTGCGCGTGCTGCGCGCCGGCGGTAAGCGGGTGCGGTGTATAACCTAGCGCGGCGAGCGCGGCGAGGATGCTGGACAGGCGGCTCTCGTTCGGGTCCCAGCGTAGCAGCAGGCGTGCGGTTGCCGCGTTCAGCCGGACCGTACGCACGCCGGCGGTGCGCTGCAACGCGTGCTCGACCAGCCAGCTGCAGGCGGCGCAGCGCAGCCCGTCCACTAGCAGCGTCGCTTCGCGCGTGCCGTCGGGAAGCGTTACGGCGATGCCGCGCTGCACCGCGTCGCGGTCGTATGCGGACCATTCGGCGCGGCGGCGGTCGTCAGCTTTCGGCGCGCGTTCGGTACGCAGTCGGTAGTACGCGTCGAGACCCGCGCCGCGGATCAGCATCACCGCGGCTTCGCAACCGGCGCAGCAGACTTGTGCAGTTTCCTCAGCGCCATTCGCGGTGCGGAGCACCGCTCCTACACTGATTTGAACCCCGGGTGGGATTGGTTCGCCGCAGTGGAAGCAGTCGCCGCTCACAGAGCGGCTCCCACAGGATTAGGACCCCCGGCTTCGATGACGCCGGTCAGGCGCCAGCTGCGGTCTTCGGGCTCGAGCTGCAGGTAACGGCGCCCATCCACGGCAGCGGCGAAGTTGCCGCGGTAGATGCCATCGCCGCCGAGCGCCAGTGTCGCGACGAGGTCGCGATCGGCGACGGTCGGGTGCACGGCGGAGAGCACCAGCGATGTCGGTGCGGCGCCCTCGAGCTCCAGCCGGAGGTTCACCGAGCCGTCGTCCCGGTCTATCGAAAGCGTCGCCGTTACGCCGAGCGCTGCGGCGGCCCGGTCGCGCTCGGTCTGTTGCTCGAAGGTGCGGCCGATTTTCCGGTAGTCGTCGACGACGAGGTCGTCTGCGTTGTTGATTGCAATCGCGAGCAGCGAGAGGCCGGCGATGATTGCCGCGGCCGGCGGCGCGATTACGAACCAAACCCAGAAGTGCTTGTACCAGGGCTTGTTCATGGGCGGATGAACGACGCGGTGGTGGAGGCGGTGATGGTTGGGTCGTCGGTTGCGGTTACGGTTATTGTGATTATCGCGGTGCGGAGCACCGCTCCCACATTGGGCACTGCCACATTGGGCACCGCTCCTACATTAGGCTCCGTGGGGGCGCGCAGTCGGGCGGGGACCTCGCGGATTTCGCCGCCATTGAGCGCGAGCACGGTGTCCGCCATGTCGATACTGAGGCCGGGGAGGCCAGCGACCTCGATTGCGAAGTTGCGAGGGCGCTCGCTACGGTTCGCAACCTTCAGGGTATAGACGTTCTCGACCACGCCGTCGTCGATGACGCGGTATAGCGCGTTGCGGTCGCGCAGCGCATCGACCGACAGCGGCACGCGCAGCGCAAGCGCGGTACCGAACCCGACGATCAGCGCCAGCAGGATCGTGCCGTACACGAGCGTGCGCGGCCGGAGCACGCGCGCTTCCTTGCCTTCCATACCGCTCTGTGTGTCGTAGCGGATCAGGCCGCGCGGGTAGCCGACGCGGTCCATCACATCGTCGCAGACATCGATGCACGCAGCACACGCGATGCACTCGTATTGCAGGCCTTCACGGATGTCGATGCCGGTCGGGCACACCTGGACGCACAGCGTGCAGTCGATGCAATCGCCGAGTTCCGCGGGTTTGTTCTCTGCGCCGCGCTTGCGCGAACCACGCGGCTCGCCGCGCTGCGGGTCGTAGCCGATGATCAGCGTGTCCTTGTCGAACATGGCGCTCTGGAAGCGGGCGTACGGGCACATGTAGATGCAGACCTGCTCGCGCAGGAAGCCGGCGTTGCCCCAGGTGGCGAGCGCGTAGAACAGTACCCAGAAGGTTTCCCACGGGCCGAGCGTGAACGAGAACACGCGGCTGCCGAGGTCGGCAATCGGGCTGAAGAAGCCGACGAAGGTGAAGCCGGTCCACAGCGCGAAGAGCAGCCAGAGCGTGTGCTTGGCGGCCTTGCGCGAAGCCTTGTCGGCGCTCCACTTCGCGGCGTCTAGCTTGATGCGTTGCGGGCGGTCGCCTTCGGTCCAGCGCTCCATCCACAGGAACACCTCGGTCCATACGGTCTGCGGGCACGCATAACCGCACCACAGCCGGCCGGCGAGGGCGGTGAAGAAGAACAGCGACAGGCCGGCGATGACGAGCAAAAGCGCGAGGTAGATGAAGTCCTGCGGCCACAGCACGAGCCCGAACAGGTAGAACTTGCGTGCCGGCAGGTCGAACAGCACCGCCTGGCGCCCGTCCCACTGCAGCCACGGCAACGCGTAGTACCAGCCGAGCAACGCGACGACCGCGAGCACGCGCAGCCGGTTGAAGCGGCCGCTGACCTCGCGCGGGTAGACCTTCTCGGGCTTGACGTACAGCGCGTCCGATGGCGCGGTCTGCGCCTTGCGGGTCGGAATCAGTTTCGGCTTGTTAGAAATGTCGCCATCCATGCTGCCGCCGCAGTCATCGTCCAGAAGCCCAGAAAGCCGATGGCGTAACCGGTGAGCGGGCTGAGCTCCAT
>JAIVGZ010000049.1 GCA_020201335.1 Natronospirales bacterium | reverse complement strand
CCGCTGGCCGCGTGGCTGATGGTGCCCTACCTCGCGTGGGTCTCGTTCGCGTGGGTGTTGAACGCCGGCTTCTGGATGCTGAACCGCTGACGCTATACTTGCCCGCATGAAGAAAACGATCGCGGTCTTGCTTTGTGCCCTGTTGCTCGTCGCCGTGCCGGCGCAAGCGCAGCAGGAGGAAGCCACTGTTATCCGAGCGGGCGCGCTGTTCGACGCAGTCTCCGGGCGGCTGCAGCAGGACATGACCATCGTCGTCCGTGCAGGCCGCATCACTGAGGTCGGCCGAGACATCGCTGTGCCCGAAGGCGCGCGCGTGATCGACCTGTCCGACGCGACGGTATTGCCCGGCCTGATTGACCTGCACACCCACCTGATGTCCAGCCACACGCGTCTCGGTGCGCACCGTGGCGAATTTCTGTTCCAGTACCCGGAGCGCGCAGTGCTCCTTGGCTCCGTGCATGCGCGGCAAACGCTGATGGCGGGGTTCACAACCGTGCGCGATGTCGGCGCGCCGGGCTCCAGCGCGCTTGCGCTGCGTGATGCAATCGCCGAGGGCATCGTTACGGGCCCGCGCATCATCGCCGGCATCGGCCTTGGTACGACCGGCAGCCACTGCGACCGTACGACCGGCTTACGACCGGGCACGGGCGACTTCGACGCGTTCCGCCGTTACGTGTTTGACGGGCCCGACGAGGCGCGTGCCGCGGTTCGCCGCGCGGTGCGCGACGGCGCCGATGTAATCAAGATTTGTGCAACCGCCGGCGTGCTGTCGATGACCGACGAAATCGGGCCGACGCAGATGACGGTCGCCGAGCTCGAGGCAGTGGTTGAAACCGCGACGATGCTGAACCGCCGGGTCGTCGCGCACGCGCATGGACTCGAAGGCATCCGCAACGCGGTTCGCGCGGGTGTTCATACGATAGACCACGTCAGCGTGCTGGACGATTCGGTGCTGCGCGAGATGCGCCAGCGTGGCACATTCATCGTGCCAACGATGATGGCGTTCACAGAAGTAATGAAGCGCATCGACGACCTGCCGCCGGGACCTGCGCGTAAGGCGGACGCGATCCGCCCGCTGGTGCGCGAATCGCACCGGCGTGCATTCCGTACCAATGTGCAAGTCGCGTTCGGCACCGACGCCGGCGTCGCGGAACATGGCAAGAACGCCGAAGAGTTTGGGCTGATGGTTGATGCAGGGCTCACGCCAGTACGCGCGCTGTTGTCGGCGACGCGCGTCGCCGCCGACGCGCTCGGTCGGCTCGACGACCTCGGCACAATCGAAGTCGGTAAACGCGCCGACATCATCGCGGTACCCGGCAACCCGCTCGACGACATCCGCGTGATGGAGCGCGTGAACTTCGTGATGAAGGACGGACATGTATATCGCGACTGAACGACATCGACTGACTACCGGAGAACGAAACATGCGCTGGATGCTCGCCGCTACTTTGGCCACCGTGATCACCTTGGCAGGCTGCGCGCCGGAGACCCAGCGCGCGCTCGAGTACCCACCGACCGAAACGGTCGAGCAGACCGATGACTACCACGGCGTTACAGTCAGCGACCCGTATCGCTGGCTGGAAGAGGACGTGCGCGAGTCAGCGCGCGTGCGCGCGTGGGTCGATGCGCAGAGCGCGTTTACATTCGATTACCTTGACGGGCTGCCGCGCCGTGAGGCGATTCGCGCCCGGCTGACCGAGCTTTGGGATTACGAGCGGTATTCGGTGCCGTTTCGCGCGGGCGAGCGTTACCTGTTCCGGCTGAACGACGGCCTGCAGAACCAGTCGGTGCTGTACCTGCTCGACTCGCCCGACGCCGAGCCCGAAATGTTGATAGACCCGAATGAGTGGTCGGAGGACGGCACCCTCGCACTCTCCAGCGTGTTCCCGACGCGCGATGGCCGGTACATCGCGTACATGATCCAGGACGGCGGTTCCGACTGGCGCACGGTGCGTGTGCTCGACCTCGAGACGCGCGAGCTGTTGCCCGAAACGCTCGAATGGCTGAAATTCACCGGATTGAGTTGGGCCGCTGACGGCAGTGGCTTCTACTACAGCCGCTACCCGCGCCCTGAGGGTGGCGCCGAGTTCCAGAGCCTAAATACGAACCAGTCGGTATGGTTTCATCGCATAGGCACGCCGCAGGACCAGGACACACTTGTTTACGAGCGGCCCGACAATCCCGAGTGGGGCTTCGCCGCGGATGCATCGCACGACGGGCGCCATCTGGTCACCGCGGTTTGGATGGGCACGGACAGCCGTAACCAGGTGGTCTACCAGGACCTGACCGACTCCGATGCGGAGCCGTTCATGTTGGTCGAGGGCTTCGAAGCGGGGTACAGCTTCCTCGGCAACGTCGGTGACACCCTGTATTTCTGGACGAACCGCGACGCACCGAAAGGCCGCATTGTCGCTATCGACATCACCCACCGCGCTGCCGGCTGGCGCGAAGTGATACCCGAAGCGGAAGACGTGGTGGAGTCCGCGACGATGATTGGTGGGCGGATCGTGATCGAGTACCTGAAGGACGCCAGTTCGCAGGTTGCGGTATTCGGGCTCGGCGGTGCGCGCGAACGCATCGTCGACCTGCCGGGCATCGGCTCGGTGGGCGGCATGAACGGCGAGCCGGACCACCCGGAAATGTTCTACTCGTTCACCAGCTACAACAACCCGGGCGAAATCTGGCGTTATGACGTGACGACCGGTACACGCGAGCTGTTCCGCCGTGCCGATGTCGATTTCGACCCGGAAGAATATGTCGTCCGGCAGGTGTTCTATTCGTCTCACGACGGCACCCGCGTACCGATGTTCATCGCGCACCGCAAAGACCTCGAGCCAAATGGCGACCTGCCGACGCTGCTGTACGGGTACGGTGGTTTCAATGTATCGCTGACGCCGTCGTTCGCGGTCTCGGTTCTCGGCTGGATGGAGCTCGGCGGCGTGTACGCGGTTGCTAACCTGCGCGGGGGCGGCGAGTACGGCGAGGAATGGCACAAGGCCGGTACGCGCCTCAACAAACAGAACGTGTTCGACGATTTCATCGCTGCCGGCGAGTACCTGGTCGAATCGGGCTACACGCGGCCGGAACGGCTCGGGATATTCGGTGGTTCGAACGGCGGGCTGTTGGTCGGCGCGGTCGTCAACCAGCGCCCGGACTTGTTCGGCGCGGCAATCCCTGCGGTCGGGGTGATGGACATGCTGCGCTTCAACCAGTTCACCGCCGGCCGCTTCTGGGTAGACGACTACGGCTCACCGCAGAATCCAGAGGAATTCGTCGCACTGCACCGGTACTCGCCGTACCACAACATCGTTGACGGCGAATGCTACCCGGCCGTGCTGACGACAACGGCGGACACCGACGACCGCGTCGTGCCGAGCCACAGCTTCAAATACGCGGCGCGCCTGCAGGCGGCGCAGGGCTGCGACAACCCGGTGCTGATCCGCATCGAAACGCGTGCCGGCCACGGGTCAGGCAAGCCGACCAGTAAGATCATCGAGGAGGTGGCCGACCGGTGGGCGTTCATGTTGCACCACCTGTCGGCCGAATGATGCGCGCCGCCGCATCGCTTATTGCCGCTGCAATGCTCGCCGCGTGCGGTCCCGGCGGTGAGGGCGGCGACCACCCCGCTGCTTACATCAACCGTGCCGAGGCGGCAGAGGCGATGATCATGCTGTCGGCCGCACGCATCGCGGTGATGCAGCAGTACCAGGTGACCGGCCGCTGGCCGACCGACGCTGAGCTCGCACAAATCGCGCCCGGCGTGTACGCGGGCGACGGGACCGAGCTCAAGTTCGACGTCGAGGCGCGCACCGCGCGCGGTACGCTCGGGCTGCGCTATGACCCAGAGACGCGCGGTTGGACCTGCGTCGCGTACGATATCCCGGACGCGTCGCTGCCCCCGAATTGCCGGGGCGGCTAGCCGGACTGCTGCGCCTCCAGCTCGGCCCAGCGTTCTACCGCCCGCTCGAGTTCGGCCCTGTGCCAGTTCAGGTCGTCGAGCGTGGGCTGGACCTCGGTGTCGTAGTCTTGTTCGTAGAAGTCGGGCGCGGCGACCTTGGCTTCGATCTCGGCGATGTCGGTCTCCAGGCGCGCAATCCTGGCGGGAAGGCCGTCGAGCTCGCGTTGGAGCATGTAAGAGAGTTTTTTCGGTGCCGAGGATTTGCTTGTACCCGATGGCACCGGTGCTACTGGAGCCACCGGAGCCGCTGAAGCCACCAGTGACTTGGGGTTCTCCGCCTCGGCGAGCGCGCGGCCCTTGCGTTCCCAGTCGCTGAACCCACCCGCGTATGCACGTACTTTTCCGCTGGCCTCGAACGCCAGCGTGCTGGTGACGACGTTGTCCAGGAACTCGCGGTCGTGGCTGACGACGATAAGCGTGCCCTGGTATTCGATTAACCGGTCCTCGAGCACCTCGAGCGTCTCGACATCGAGGTCGTTGGTTGGCTCGTCAAGAACGAGCAAGTTGCTCGGGCGGGTGAACAGCCGGGCGAGGATTACGCGGTTGCGTTCACCGCCGGAGATTGCGCTGATCGGTGTCATCGCGCGCTTCGGGCTGAACAGGAAGCCGCGCAGGTAACCGATCACGTGGCGCTCCTTGCCGTTCAGCATGATGTAGTCGCGGCCATCGCCGACGATCTCGGCGATTGTTTTGGTCGGGTCGAGGTCGCGGCGCATCTGGTCGAAGTAACCGACATCAAGGTTCGTTCCGAGTTTCACCGTTCCGCTGTTCGGCTTCAGCTTGCCCAGCATGATGCGCAACAGCGTCGACTTGCCGACGCCGTTGTTGCCAACGAGGCCGATGCGGTCGCCGCGCATCACCTTCAGCGACAGCTTGTCGATCAGCTTGGTGCCGCCGTAGCCGTGGCTGACGTTGTGCATCTCGATCACCTTGCGGCCTGACTCGACCTCCGACTGCTCGATGTGGATGCGAGCGCGCTGCTGCGGCTTCATCTTTTGGCGCTCCGCGTACTCCTCGCGCAGCGCCTGCAGCGCACGCACGCGGCCTTCGTTGCGTGTGCGTCGCGCCTTGATGCCCTGGCGGACCCAGATCTCTTCCTGCTCGAGAACTTTCTCGAACTCGGCCTTGTCTTTCGCCTCGGCGTTCAGCGTCTCTTCCTTGCGGCGCAGGAAATTGCGGTAGTCGCCTGGCCAACTCGTCAGTCTCGCGCGGTCGAGCTCGACGATGCGCGTCGCAAGCCCCTGCAGGAACGCGCGGTCGTGCGTGATGAACAGTACGGCACCCGGGAAGAAGCGGATGCGATCCTCGAGCCACTGAATGGCAGCGAGGTCGAGGTGGTTCGTCGGCTCGTCGAGCAGCAGCAGCTCGGGGTTCGACACGAGTGCGCGCGCGAGGCCGACACGCCGTTGCCAGCCGCCCGACAATTCTGAAAGCAGGCTGTCGCCCGGCAGGTCGAGTTCGGTCAGGACCGTCTCGACACGCTTGTCGAGGTTCCAGCCGCCTTCGCCGTCGATGCGGTGCTGCAGGTCTTCAAGCTCCCGCAGCCCCGCCTTGTCCATCTTCAGTTGTGATTTCGCACGGTACTCATCAATTAGATGCGCGAGGTGGGCGAGGCCGGTCGTTACATACTCTGTGACCGTCAGGTGCAGCTGGTGCGGCAACGCCTGTTCGAGCTGGCTGATGCGCAGCGCTTGCTTGTAGCGGATCTCGCCCGAGTCGGGCTGGATGGTGCCCGTGATCAGGCGCAGCAGCGTCGTTTTGCCGGTGCCGTTGCGACCAATCAGGCAGATGCGTTCCGCCGGCTCGATAGCGAAATCGGCGTGGCGAAGGATCGGCTGGTCGCCGAACTCCAGGGATAGGTCATCGCAGACGAGCAGGGTCATGGACCCGCGATTCTAACGCAACGGCGTCTGGCTTCAGTCGCTCTTGGAGGCGATCCAGTCGTCGACGACGCGTTCAAGGATGTCGAGCGGCAGGGCGCCGTTGGTTAGCACCACGTTATGGAACTCGCTGATGTCGAACGCGTCGCCGAGCCGCTCCTGCGCGTGAGCGCGGAGCTCGAGAATCTTGTTCATGCCGAGTTTGTACGCGAGCGCCTGGCCGGGCATCACGAGGTAGCGCTCAATCTCGGCGACGACCTCGGTCTCACCGTAGCCGGTGTGCGCGATCATGTACTCGATTGCACGCTCGCGCGTCCAGCGCTTGCTATGCAGGCCGGTGTCGACCACGAGGCGCACCGCGCGGAACATCTCCGCCTGCAGCCGACCAAGATTGTCGAGCGGGTCGTCCTGGAAGCCGATTTCCCATGCGAGGCGCTCTGTGTAAAGCGCCCAGCCCTCGCTGTACGCGATTGACGGCAGCAGGCGCCGGAAAATCGGCAGCCCTTCGAGTTCCATCGTGATGCCGATCTGGAAGTGGTGGCCGGGGACCCCCTCGTGGTACGCGAGCGTGCGCATACCGAAGCGCGGCAGGTCGCCCATGTTGCGCAGGTTGATGTAGAACACGCCGGGGCGAGAGCCGTCGAGCGACGGCGCCTGGTAATACGCAAGCGCGGAGCCTTCCTCGCGGAACTCGGGCACGCGCTCGACGCGCATGCCGGCCTTCGGGCGTACATCGAAGTATGGGTCGAGTCCGTCGGAGATCTCATCGATGATCGTCTGGTAATCCGCGATGATCTGCGCGCGCCCGGCGGGCGAATCCTCGTAGAACTGTGCAGGGTCTTCCTTTAACTGCCAGATGCGCGCGCCGAGCGTGCCGTCGGTGTAGCCGGCGTTGCGCAAAATCGCGTCCATCTCGGCGCCGATGCGTTCGACCTCGGCCAGGCCGATTTGGTGGATCTCATCGGCGGGCAGCGTCGTAGAGGTCATCAGCCGGATTGCGTAGTCATAGAACTCGGCGCCGTCCGGCAGCGCCCACACGCCGTGGTTGCCCGCGGTCTTCGGGAGCACGGACTCGTAGTACGCAATCATCTCGTTGTAGATCGGATACACGCTGTCATTGATTGCGGCCTCGGCGCGCATGGCGAGCTCGTCGCGCTGCTCTGCGCTGATTTCATCGATGGCGACCAGCCCGGCGAGCTTCTCGTCGAACGAGGTGAACAGTACGTTCTCGCGTGCCGGCACGCCGGCGAAGCCGCGCATCTCGTTTAGCACCCGCTCCACGACGAAGGTCGGCGGGATAACGCCGAGTTGCTCGCGGCGCTTAACGCCGTCGAGCGCTTGGCCGAGGCGGCGCTGGAACTGGTTCAGGCGCGAGATGTAGTGCTCCGCACCGACGCGGTCCTCGACCTTGTGCACGGTGATCATGAAGTTCGGCAGGCCGTTCTGCACACCGAACATCTGGTTCATCGGGTAGGTGTGGAAGCGCCACTTCTCGCCATCTACCAAAGTGGCGAGGAAGCTCTCGAGGATGTCGTAGCTGAGCTGCGTCTGTCCTTCGAGTGAGTCGCGGTCGTAGCTCCGTAGCGTTTCGAGGTCGCGGCGCAGCTTGTCCATCACCCAGCGGTCGCGCTCGGGCGACGCGTCGGTTAATTGTGCGTTGTGGCGCCGGATGCCGAGGTTTTCGAGAAAGCCGAGCTGCGTTAGCAGTTGCGGGTCGGTAACCGCGTACTCGATCATCACGCGGTTGAAGAACCAATTGATGCTGAGTGGCTTGAAATACCAGGTGTGCGCGAGCAGCGCCCCAGCCAGCACGACGACGACGGCGAGGGAGACGCCGGCCCACTTCAGGATCCGCTTGAGGGTATGCATGGCGCGTAATGTATAGTTTCTGCATGCAGATGCAAACCAAAGCGGCCGCGTTGGCGGTGTTCGTGATGCTCGCCGCGTGCGGTCGCATGACGGATGCGCCGCAAATCGAGCCGCATTGGTCGTGCGACGGGACGGAATTTGCGGTGCAGGAGACGGACGGTGGGGTCACGCTGCACCTGCCGGGCCGTACCGCTGAGCTCGCCGCCGTGGAGGGTGAATCCCGCGCATTCCGCGGCGATGATGTCGCGGTGACATTCGGAGACGAAAGCGCGGTGCTCGAGCTCGACGGCACGCGCCACGCGTGTGAGGTGAAGCGCTGGGACGGCGTGCCGTGGGCCGAAGCGCGGGCACGGGGCGCGTCGTTCCGGGCGCTCGGGCAGGAGCCGGGCTGGTACCTCGAGGTCGTGCCAGGCGGCGAAATGACGGTTGTCCTCGATTACGGCGATCGGACCTTCACGCTGCCGGCCCCGGAGCCGACGGTTCTGGACGGCGGCGCCCGTGGCTACGAGGCCGCGCAGCGCGCCGGCGGCCCAATCCTGGTCGTGGTCGAGCCGCTGGTCTGCTTCGACGGGATGAGCGGCCATGTATTTCCTGAGACGGTGACGGTCGCGGTCGGCGAAGACCGCTACCGGGGCTGTGGGGTCTCCTTCAAAGACTAGTTGCAAATCGATATCAGAGTGATATCATTCCGGCCATAACCTTCGGGAGATATGGCCATGAAAGAACAATCCATTCGCTCAATGCCGGGCATCCCGGTCCTCGTCGCGTTGCTCGCGGCCATCGCGTTCGGCCTTTGGGCGATCGTCGACGGCGGGCGCGGCGCAGAGCCCGCGATGATCTGGACCGGCATTGTCGTGATTTCGGTGTTCGCCGGTCTGTTCGCGGGCTTCTACATGGTGGAACCCAACCAGGCCGCGGTGCTCACGCTGTTCGGCAAATACGTCGGCACGGTGAAGGAGCAGGGGCTGCGCTACAACAATCCGTTCTACTCGGTGAAGAAGGTCAGCCTGCGCGTGCGCAACTTCGAATCGGGAAAGCTCAAGGTCAACGAGCTCGACGGGAGCCCGATCGAGATTGCGTCGGTCATCGTCTGGCGGGTGGTCGATTCGGCCGAGGCCGTGTTCAACGTCGACGACTACGAGAGCTTCATGCACATTCAGGCCGAGGCGGCGCTGCGCGCGATGGCGACCAGCTACCCCTACGACCAGCACACTGAGGGCGACGTCTCGCTGCGCAGCCACGCAAACGAGATTTCGCAGCACCTGCGCGAGCAACTGGACGAGCGCCTGACGCAGGCCGGCATCGACATTATCGAGGCGCGCATCAGCCACCTTGCTTACGCGTCGGAAATCGCGCATGCGATGCTGCAGCGCCAGCAAGCGTCGGCGATTGTCGCGGCACGTGCGCGCATCGTGGAAGGCGCGGTCGGCATGGTCGAGATGGCGCTTGATGACCTGAAGAAGCGCGGCGTCGTCGACCTCGACCCGGAACGGCGTGCGGCGATGGTCAGCAACCTGCTGGTGGTGCTGTGCTC